>JAQTVP010000013.1 GCA_028707015.1 Dehalococcoidales bacterium
CTCCTACCTGAACTACTTTATACAACATCAATAGCAGTTTTTAGATGATTTTCTAAACTTGCGAATGGTAACGCTATTGCGTCTTCGCCTGCTTTATCGACCTCAGCTTTTATCTCTGCCTCAAACCTATCGTCCATCTCTTTGGTCAGTATGCCCATATCCATCAGGGTCTTCTGGTATCGGGGTAGCGGGTCTAATTTCCACCACTCTTCAGCCTCGCCCTTGGGTCGATAAGGCTGGGTATCACCCACAGTATGCCCTCCCAAGCGATAGGTCTCACCAACAATAAAACTGGGACCACCACCATTTCTGGCTAGGTCAACATATTTTTTAACTACTTCATAGGTAGCTATCACATCATTCCCATCTACACTTTCTCCCGGAAGACCATAACCCTTACCTCTATCGGCTAGGTCATTAACCATCCAACCGTCTCTTCTTGCTGATATGTTCATACCATACTGGTTATTGTGTATCATGAAGACTATAGGTAGCTTCCATGAAGCCGCCATCACCATAGATTCGTGCATAGGGCCTCTGTTACCAAACCCATCTCCCATAACGCAAACAACTACCTGGTCAGTTTTCTTATATTTTATCGATACTGCTGCACCTAAATAGATAGGCGGATCTTCTCCCCCGGCACCGGTATGGCCAAGCATACCTTTCTCAGGCCAGAAAAATCGAGATCGAGGTCCACCAAATTGTGAAGAATCTTTATAGGCTTCACTAGCAATACAATCCCTTATCTCTATTCCTTTTGCAAAAAGACAATAGTCCATCCTGAAGGTCAGTTTTACGTAGTCATCTTTCCTTAAGTTGGCCAAGACAGCAATAGGTATTGCCTCCTCGCCTATTCCTCTGTGGAGCCACGGTATACCGCTTTTCCCCGAACTAAATAACTCGTAAAGTTTTTCACCGACCCGTCTGGCAGTAAGTACATTTCGATACATCTCTAATAGTTTTTCATTTGGAACTGCCACAGTTATTTTCCTCCTTAAATATTTAAATTAAACCCCAATTTATGTTTCTAACTTATTACTACACCTCCTTACATACTTGCCGTAAGATACTCTTAAGGTGTTCTTTTTTATTATGGCGATTATACACAATTAATCAAGATGCGACAAGATATAATTTATTTTTAAAGAAGGATTTACCTATTATGGAATATCAATATGGTCACTGACCTATAAAAATGTATATAAATATTACCGTGAGCTTAAGGCATCAAGAAGTCATGGCATATGCTCCGGTGGTGGCTCAATTACCTGTTCTACCATTGATAGTCAGATTAATAGTTTGATTGGAGCTGTTGAGTTAGGCTCCCGATGGTTAGAAGAAGTTTTAACGATTATCAGTCTGAAAGATGAAGTTGATAACATTAGTAAGAAACGCCAAAACGTACAGGAAAAACTGCGCCGTATGGCAAGAGCATATATAGATGGAGTTTTCCCGGATGAAGAGTATTATCGGCAGAAGAAGTTACTGGAAATGGAACTTGAATCTCTAGTGATACCTCAAGCTGATGCTGCGGAAGAAGCCGGGAAGCTTATTCTTGACCTGCCAATGTTATGGACCATGGCTAATCAGGAAGAGAAAAGAAAGCTTCTGCTTACTATGCTGGACGTGGTCTATGTCGATGCGAAGAAAACTAAATCAATAGTGGCGATAAAACCGAAGCCGCCATTTAAACCTGTCTTCCAGGTGGCGGCTTCACGTGAAGGCCATGATATTCGTATCTTAAACGAGCCTCTAAACGGCTCATCTGTGTTTCTGGTGGAGACGGGGGAGAGTTGAACTCCCCGTCCAAAAGAAGCTACCCAGAGTATACTACAAGTATAGTCAGCTCTTTTATCTTACCCGACTAACCTCTGCTGACCGAGTTTAGCCGAGCCAACCGATAAATCTTTCACTGCGTCCTATCGGTGTTAGAGCAGTGGCACCCCAACTTTTCGGCACCCAATCCCAACCCATTGGGGTGGGGTCAGGTTGGATGTGCTACCTAGTTAGGCAGCAAATACTAGTTCTTTGTCAACTATATTTTGCCACTTATTTAGTGAGATTAGTGGCACCTCAACTTGCAACCCTGTAGCATACTTCCCCTGTCGAACCCCTACGTCCCCATATTTCATTAGTAAAGAACTACAAATCTGCTATGTATTACTACTATATAATTATAGCTTTTTTTATGACTTGAACAAAACAAAAATACTTTCGAGACATGTGGCTTGAGTTCTATCTTTTATCTGCGTTTCTTCAGAGCTTGCCCTATTTCTCTTTCTGTTTCACGCTTAATTATAGACTGTCTTTTATCGTATATTTTTTTACCTTTAGCTAATGCCACTTCAACTTTAGCTACGTTATCTTTAACATATACTTTTAGAGGAATTAATGTTAAGCCTCTTTCTACCACCCTGCTGGTAAGATTATTAATCTGCTCACGGTGCATCAGTAATTTCCTGGGTCTAGTTGGTTCATGACTTAAATAACTACTTGCCTCGTAACGGGCAATATGAGCATTTTGTAACCATAATTCTCCTTTTTCAGGTCTAATGTAGGCATCGCCTAAACTTACTCTTCCCGCCCGTATTGATTTTATCTCACTTCCAGTGAGCACGATACCAGCCTCTAAGCTATCTTGTATCAGGTAATTATGATAAGCTTTGCGATTAGTAGCTATTGTCTTTATTGTCATTTCTTGAATTCTTTCACATGTTATGCTTCAGTACAAGCCCAGCTACTATAATGGAAATATGGATAAACTGCAAATGTTAATTAAGTGAAAACAAAAAATAACAGGTTATGTAAAATATTGGAAAAAATTGTTAATCCATATTTAGCTTGCCTGGTAAATCAATTATACTCATCAATGACATTTCTCAGATCTTGTATGAAATTTTGCACTTCTGACATTTTATCGTCCAATTGCATTAGTTCAATTATTTTACTGCCGACAATAACACCATCAGCTATTGCAGCGACTCGTTTAGCCTGTGCTGCATTAGCTATTCCAAATCCTAAACACAATGGTTGAAGGGCTATCTTTCTTACTTTATTCACAAAGGTTTCCAGATATTGTGGCAGCTCCTGCCTGGTACCAGTCACTCCAGTTACCGAAACCAGATATATAAATCCCCGTGATTTTCTGGCCACCAGCTCTATACGTTTATCAGTACTGGTCGGTGCCAGAAGATATATAATATCCAATCCATGATTAAATGCAATAGATTCCAGATTTAGAGATTCATCTGGTGGCAAGTCAGGAATAATCACACCATCAACATTTGCGTCTACAGTATTCCGGCAAAAATTTTCAATTCCATAGCTTAGTACCGGATTTAAGTAACTCATGAAAATCAGCGGAATATCAACTTTCTCACTTAATTGCTTCGCTATATCAATACATAACTGGAGATTAACCCCATTTTTTAAAGCATGATAACTTGCTTTCTGAATCGTTGCTCCGTCAGCTAAAGGATCAGAAAAGGGAACTCCCAGCTCCACAATGTCACAGCCGCTTTGGGCCAGAAGCGGAACTACCCTGAGGGTATATTCAATGCTAGGATAACCCACAGTAACATAACCGATTAAAGCAGGGTGTTTTCGCTGTCTAAATATATTTTTTATTCTACTCATTAGTTTAACTTCATTGCCTCAGCAATAATATCGATATCTTTATCACCACGCCCACTAAGACTGATCAAAATAGATTGTGTGTTAGTTAATGAACCGGCAATTTCTGTTGCATAGTGTATAGCATGTGATGATTCCAATGCTGGCACAATACCCTCAGTACAACAAAGTATTTTGAATCCTTCAAGTGCCTGTCTGTCATCTACAGCAACATAGGAAGCCCGTCCTGAATCTTTTAAATAGCTATGCTCCGGGCCAACCCCCGGGTAATCCAGTCCTGCTGAAATACTATGCGTTTCTAATATTTGCCCATTTTTATCCTGCAACAAATATGATTTTGATCCATGTAAGACACCGGATCTGCCTTTTGCCAGAGTTGCAGCATGTTTCATTGTGTTTAATCCTCTGCCAGCAGCTTCCACACCAATAAGTTTAACATCCTTATCATTTATAAAGGGGTGGAATATACCAATTGCATTACTACCCCCGCCAACACAAGCAATTACATAGTCAGGTAAATTTCCTGTTTTTTCCAGAATCTGTTGCCTTGCTTCTTTACCAATTACCAGCTGAAAATCACGGACCATCATCGGATAGGGATGGGGACCAACGGCTGAACCGAGGAGATAATGCGTATCATGGACATTGGTTACCCAATCTCTTATTGCCTCATTAATGGCATCTTTAAGTGTACGGCTACCAGTATTAACAGATTTTACTTCGGCTCCCATTAATTTCATTCTGAAAACGTTAAGTGCCTGACGGCGAATATCTTCTTCTCCCATATAGACAACACAATCCAGTTCAAGCATAGCACAAGCAGCGGCTGTAGCTACGCCATGCTGCCCAGCACCTGTTTCGGCGATAATCCTCTTTTTACCCATTTTTTTGGCAAGCAGGCCTTGGCCCAGAGCATTATTTATCTTATGTGCTCCGGTATGAGCCAAATCTTCCCTCTTTAAATATATTGCCCCGCCGCCACAATATTTACTTAATCTTTCCGCTAAATATAGTGGAGTTGGCCTTCCTGAATAATCATGGGATAGATGATCAAACTCAGCCCAGAATTCATTATCCTTTTTTATTTCCTGATAGACTGCATTTAATTCCTCTAAAGCTGGCTGCAGCGTCTCAGGAACGAACTGTCCGCCATAACTACCGAAATATCCTTTCTTATCAGGTAGCATCAAACCACCTCCTTTCTTTCATAGCGTAATGTTATTATAGTTACATTTCATTGATAATTAATTAATATCTTTACTCACTGTTTCTTACTGTTTGTATAAAGTCAACAATTTTTGAAACGTCCTTTTGTTTATTATTTTCTACACCTGTCGAAACATCAACACCCCAAGGCTGGATATCCTTAATTAACTGGCCTACATTAGCCGAATTAAGTCCGCCAGCAATTATTACCGGATATTTGGCAACTATTTTTTTTGCTATCTGCCAATCAAATACTTGACCGGTACCACCTGGCATTTTAGCAGTTCCCGTATCCAAGAGAATTATAAGTTTCTGTTTTGATTGAACTCTATATCCCATATCTATTTCTTTTAAAATTTTCCCAGTACTACTGTTAGGTAACACATGAATTACTTTAATAACCGGGCATTCTATTTCACGACAGTAATCCCAGTTTTCGCTGCCACTCAGCTGTACCCAGTCTAAATGGCAGTATTCTATGATTCTATTTACTTCTTGAATAGTTTCGTCAGCAAAAACACCAACTGCTGTTGCAGGTCTTTTTTGGCTGCGTAACGCTTCAAGTAAAACCCATGCTTTATTGATGGAAACACGGCGTCTACTTTGTGCAAATACCAGACCAATATAATCAGTCCCAGCCTTGCTTGCTGCTAAAACGTGTTCTACCTCGGATAATCCGCAGATTTTTATTTTAGTCAAAATAATTCCTTTATTTTTATCGCAATATCAGAAGCTGATACCAGTGCTTCTCCAATGAGAACAGCATCTACTTGCCAGTTTTTAATTAGCTCTATGTCATTATGTGTTTTTATTCCACTTTCGCTTACAATTACTCTGTCACGAGGTATAAGTGTACGAAGATATTGAGTAGTATTCAAATCAACTGTAAAGGTACTAAGATCACGATTGTTGATGCCAATAATTCCGGCATTACTATCTAAAACGGTATCAAGCTCTTTTTTATTATGTATTTCTACCAGGCACTCCATACCTAACTTATGGGTTAACTCAATCAATTCATAAAGTTTTTCTGTTGTTAAGGCAGCGGCAATCAATAGCAAGCAATCAGCCCCAAAGTACCGCGATTCATATACTTGATAGGTATCATAAATAAAGTCTTTTCTCATTAATGGTATGGTATGATTTATTAATTTTTCTTTAATATCCCTTAAATAATGCAAACTACCCTGAAAATACCTGGTTTCAGTTAGTACCGAGATAGCCGCAGCACCATTATTAGCATAAGCTTCAGCTATTTTTAGGTGATTAAAATCAGGACAAATAATACCTCTGGATGGTGATGCTTTTTTTACTTCGGCTATTAATTTAATTGACTCTCCCCTTAATGCTAAGCCAAAATCCCGAGCGTGAGGTAAGTCTGCTATTTTCTCTTTAATCTTTTCCAGAGGTAATTTATTCTTTTTATCTTCAAGTTCTAAACGGCTATCTTTTATTATCTGATCGAGTATCATATTATTCTTCCTTGACTATGCCTTGGCTAAAATTAATTAGCTGATTTAATTTCTCTAAAGCTTTACCATTTTCTATCACTTCTCTGGCTAATTCTACTCCATCTTGAAATGTACTCACTCGGTCACCAGCCAGCAGTACGGCGGCGGTATTCATTACCACTACGTCTTGCTGAGGACCTGAAAATCCATTCAAAACTTTAAGTAATATCTCAGCATTTTCACTAACGGTACCGCCCCTGAGTTTATCTATATTTACTCTGGATAATCCAAAGTCTTCAGGAGTAATAGTATAATTTTTAATAATGTCATTATTAAGTTCGGAAATTATGGTTGTAGTTGTCAAAGTAATTTCATCTAATCCATCATCACCATGTACTACAAGAGCATGCTGACAACCTAATTTATTTAAAGCCAGCGCCAGTTTTTCTACTAATGCAGCATCGGCAACACCCAGCACTTGAGCCTTAGCACCGGCTGGATTAGTCAACGGACCAAGAATATTAAACACAGTACGTATTCCAATCTCTCTCCTCGGAACTGATGCATATTTCATAGCCGGATGAAATATGGGTGCAAAAATAAATCCTATTCCGATTTCCTCTATGCATTTTTTAACTTGTATATTGTCAAGATCTATTTTAATTCCCAGTTCTTCAAGTAAATCAGCACTGCCACACCGGCTACTCATAGCACGATTACCATGTTTAGCTACTTTAAGTCCAGTCCCGGCAGCAACAAAGGCAGCAGCTGTAGAAATATTGAAGGTTTTGGCACCATCACCCCCGGTACCACAAGTATCGACAAGTGGAGCATCAATGCTTAAGGATACAGCTTTAGATTTCATTGTTATAGCAAAGCCAACAATTTCTTCGACTGTTTCTCCTTTTAATCTCAGGGCAGTCACTAGTGCCCCAAATTGTGCCTGAGTAACTTCACCTTGCATTATTTTTTCCATAACTAAAGAAGCTTCTTCAATAGTAAGTGATTGCCCGGTTACCAATATTTCGATAGCTTTTTTAATCATGATTTATCTCCTCTTCCAAGAAATTTTTTAATAAATCTTTGCCGCACTCCGTCATAAATGATTCCGGGTGAAACTGAACACCAAACACTTGATATTCACGATGCCTGATACCCATAATAGTGCCATCGTCCGTCCATGCCGTTATCTCAAGACATTCTGGAAGTCTCTCGTTCTGTACTACCAGTGAGTGATAGCGAATAGCTGAAAATGAATTTGGTAAACCGTTAAATAAATCTTTATTATTATGTAAAATTAACGACGATTTACCATGCATAATCTTTTTTACTTGCACAATCTGTGCTCCGTAGCTATAGCCAATGCATTGGTGTCCAAGACAAACACCAAGTACTGGTATTTTGGGACCAAAATACTTGATAACATCATTAGATATACCTGCATTAAGTGGTGTAGACGGGCCAGGTGAAATAACTATTCTCTCGGGTTTCATTTTGATTATCTCATCAAGAGTAGTTTTATCGTTACGTATTACTGATACCTTTATACCTAATTCACTTAAATATTGGTACAGGTTATAGGTAAAACTGTCATAATTATCTATTAACACTAACATAGTTTATCTCCTGTATTAACTTGAACTTTCGGCTTGTTTAACTGCATTCAGTAACGCTCTTGCCTTGTTCATACTCTCTTCATATTCTTTTTCTGGTATGCTATCATAGACAATTCCGCCTCCAGCCTGTACGTAGGCAAAACCTTGTTTCATTACTAATGTTCTGATAGCGATAGCCATATCCATGTCTCCCAGGAAAGAGAAGTAACCAACCGCTCCGGCATAAGGACCTCTCTTACTTGGCTCAATGCCAGCAATTATTTCCATAGCACGTATTTTCGGTGCACCCGATACAGTTCCCGCAGGAAAGCAGGCTCTTAAAGCGTCAAAGGCATTTTTATCTTTGCTGAGTTTGCCTTGTACATTCGTAACCAGGTGCATTACATGAGAATACCGCTCAACATCCATCAGTTCACTAACTTCAACAGTACCGGCTTCACTCACCCGACCAATATCATTACGCCCCAAATCAACCAGCATAATGTGTTCAGCGCGCTCTTTTTCATCGTTTTTAAGTTCATGTTCCAGCTTAATATCTTCAACTACAGTTTTTCCCCTTGGTCTTGTTCCAGCCAAAGGACGGGTCACTACCTTGCCATCTTCTACTCTGACCAGAATTTCAGGTGAAGCTCCAACAAGTTGAAAGTCTTTAAAATTAAGATAGAACATGTATGGTGATGGATTTATAGTACGCAAGGCACGATATACCGCAAAAGGTTCTACCTTAGTTGGTTTCGCTAATCTTTGAGATAACACTACCTGGATAGCTTCTCCGCTCGTTATGAATTGTTTAATTTTCTGAACACCAGTTTCAAACTTTGCTCTGGATATATTTGATGTAATTTCACCGTCATTTACGGGCTGAGAGTTTAATTTATCATAATGTTCAGCCTTAAGGGGTTTGGCTAACCTGCTAACCAAAGCTTCAATTTTGTCCACAGCTTCCTGATAAGCTTGTTCAATATTTCCATCGATCCGTACAAAACTTAAAGCTTTCACTTTATGCGTTACATGGTCGAAGACCAGCAGAGTATCAACAAACATAAACATTGATTCGGGTAATTTTAGCTGGTCATTTTCCGGAGACGGTAATTTTTCGAAGCGATTAATCACTTCATAACCAAGGTAGCCAACTGCGCCTCCGCAAAATCTAGGTAGTTCACTAACAGGGACTACAATATAATTATTCAGCTCTTTAGCAATAATGGGCAGCGGATCAACTGCATTATCTTTATCTATTTTAATGATTCGATAAGGATCCGTTCCAATAAAGCTGTATCTTGCCAATCTTTGACCGCCTTCAACACTTTCCAGAAGGAAAGAGTATCCGCCCTGATCGATTTTGAGAAAAGCAGTCACTGGCGTTTCTAAATCAGCAATAATCTCACGGTAAACCGGTACCAGGTTACCGGAGCCCTGATATTTTTTTACTTCTTCTAACGATGGATAATACATATATTTTCTCTCCCCAAACACCATGAATTTAAACAAAAAAAACTCTCTCACCATAGCGGCGAGAGAGTTACCTTCGCGGTACCACCCTATTTAACTACCCTAATAATTAATAATTAAGGCAGCTATCTCTTTCAGGTACGGCTTTTAACAGCGATACCCTGGGTTCTGATAACGTTACCCGTTACGTCAAAGCCTACTCGGGTTAATCCTTTTCGGTTTGCAGCTCCCGGATCCATTCATTTCTTGCGCCAGTACCAACTCACACCTCACTTGGCTCTCTGAACTTCGCTTAGAAACTACTATTCCCGTTCGTAGCATTTAGTTATTCTTTTTACAAATATTAGTGAAGTTTAAGGTATTTCTCAAACTTTGTCAAGTTTTATCAGATATCAGAAGACAATGATGTGTAATACCACCCAATAGATCAATGTATGAAAGTTGAGTTTTAAGGATTTGACACTCGTTTAAATCTCAGTAATTTTCTTTTAACGACGTTGAGTTGGTAAGGTAAGTAAGAATCAATTTGATAATAAAATGATATAATATATGTAAATATCCAGCATATTATAAAAGAAGTTAATTATGAATAATTCAATAGATGTAAAGATAAAAGATATCCAACCAATGACAGTTGCCTTTATCAAAATAAAAGGTAATTTCAGTCAAATTCCTACGACATTTCAAAAACTGTACGACTGCATCACTCGGAAAGGTTATAAACCTACTGGCCCAGCAATTGCTGCATATTACAATATTCCGGGGGAGGTTCCAGACGAACAACTAACTTGGGAGCTCAGGAGTCGGCTTTCTGGCGATATAGCCGAAGCAGTGCCAGACGCCGAAGGTTTTGGGGTAAAGAAAATAGATGCTGTTAAGATGGCTACGACTAAATTCAAAGGTCCCTATGAGAATATAGAACCTGTTCATGGCGCTCTCAATACCTGGATCTTAATCAACGATTATGAAATAAACGGTCCCCTAGAAGAATTGTATTATAATGACCCCACAGTAACACGCGAAGCGCCAATCACCGAAATCAGATATCCCGTCCGTAAAAAATAGCTGAATTATTATAGATGTTATAAACATTGCACCACTCAGAATAGGTAAGCTCCGTTTCCTGAGGTAGTGCTTATGGGGTAGAACTTGAAATTATGGTATCTAGCATCTACTTAAAGTGACTCAAGGGTAATCACTACTATCAAGCAAATAAAATTAGTATAATAATGGTAAATCTGCTAATATTATATTAGGTTTGGTACATCTTCATTAATATTTATTACTTCCTCGTTATATCTTTAACCTCTACTAATGCAGATTTCACATGCCTAAATTTAGTTATTACTTTGTGTAATAAAGGAGAAAATATTAACAGAATACAGCATAACAATATAAAAGTCGGTGGACTAAATGTACACTACCTGTATGGCGGACAAGGTGAACCATTAGTTATCATCCATGGAGGTGGAAGCGGTATCAACGAATGGCAAAAAAATATGGAAGTTCTTTCTGAACACTATACAGTCTATGCTCCTGATCTCCCTGGCTTTGGTAACAGTCAATCAATAAATGAAAGATTTAAGCTATCAGAATATGTCGATTTCCTAGATAGCTTTGTAGATACTATAGGATTGAAGCGTTTCTACCTATTAGGGCATTCAATAGGTGGGGGCATTACCCTAAAATTTGCGTTAAAATCTCCACAGAAGATAAAAAGCCTGATACTTGTAAGCAGTATGTTCCTGGGTAAAGAAATCGCCATTTGGGCTCGGTACCTCTCTACTCCAACTATTTCCAGACTTCTCGGGGAAGCGTGTATCTCCATATTTCGAGCAGTGGGGTGGGTAATCAAGTCTTTTTGTGCTTCATATAAATTATCACCGCCATTTTCTCGGGTTCAGATGTCCATAGGCACAAGCATTATGACGTTGAAGGGGCAGACAACGGTTTTACTAGACCAGCTAACTGAACTGGTAATGCCTACGTTACTAGTTTGGGGAGCTAGGGATGGTATCGTCCCAGCCATACATGCTTATGCTGCTGCTGACGTAATACCTGATTGCCGCATTTACATCTTCGAGGGGTGCGGACATAATGTCCAGAAACAGAAGTTACAAGAGTTTTCTCAATTAGTAATAAATTTCTTGGGCAGAAACACCGAAGGCGATAATTAATTCGGCTCCCCACCGGATAAGGAAATGGGCAGAGGCTGAGTCGCGAGGCATATGGCACTCATCTAAAGCTAGGTAAGCCCCGTTTCATGACGTGGGGATTGTGGGGTATACCTAAAAGTACAATAATCACTAATGTTTTTAAACATTATTTTTCATACATATAGTATAATCAACCATGAGGTGTATATTTACATAAATTAACTATTTATGTGCATAGTGCTATTTGTATCCTAGCGAAAACAAGCAAGTGAGGGAAATACGAGAGAAATCTTAAAAGGCGCGACTCCTGAAGAAGAACGGAAATTCATCGAAGGACGGCGTAAATCAGCTTTCTTAACGGCGAGTCAGAGCCCTTTGAGGTGGTATTCAGTTACTGACAGGCACAAACGTGCTGCTGACATTCTCTACGAGATTGCGTGTAAAGCAAATGAAAGAAAAAACGCACGTATGCTAGAAGAAATCAAGCGTAATTCTGCCAAGATGAAAAAACTCGGGGTAAAATCATATATTAGTGCACCGAAAACATTAGAAGGAGACGAGCTTTCTGAATTACTCGCTGAGTATTTCTTGCTGATAGGCTACGCTCTTGAGTGTATATTTAAAGGTTATTTACTGGCCACCCAACCTGATTTAATCAAGAATGACGAAAAACTCGTTAAAAGCGTTACTACCCATAAACTATTACAATTATGCTGCGATTGTAACATCAAACTCTCAACAACAGAGAAACAAGTACTTGACTGGATTACCTTGAATGTTGAGTGGAGAAAATATCCGGTTCCTAAAGATAGAAAAGATATGCCAAGCCCTGCCGAACCGAGTCAGAGATCACTAGGTATACACCCATTCCATGACCGAAAGTTAAAGTTACTCATAGATCAGATTTATTATCGGGGATGGGTATTACTCGCCGGATATAAGAATTCTGATAATGTGTAGTTGAAAAGGGGATGAATTTAATAGACTTAGTTTGAAGCTAATCTTAGAAATTAACTTGGCTCCCCGAACGGGTTAAAAGACAGAACCTTCCGAGCTACCTTCGAGATGCCAGTCACTCCATTTAACCACAACCTTATCAAAATTGGCAAACGACAATACCGGAATCCTATTTATCTGGCTAGGGAATGGCGTAGAGTTCTAGACGATGGTAAATTCGCTTCACTTTCTGAGCTATCTCGTGGTCTCAAAGTCTCAAGAGCAAGAGTGACTCAGATACTCAATCTCTTGAAGCTAGCACCGGAAGTAATTGAAAGGATTTCTTCACTGGGAGATCCGATTACTAGTCAGATAATAGCTGAGAAGAGATTGAGACCGTTGTTGGCTTTAAACGCTGAACAGCAAAAGGCTCGAGTTCAAGGTATGATTTCAAAATGACAAATTAACTATATTATTTTTAATCCCCACAGCTGGGGTTTTTGAATTTTTTTGTTACCGAGACATAAACGAAAGGATATCGAGAGTTTAGGTGTTCTTGCCAAATCCCATAGATCGGGCTTGAGGGCAAATATTCTGAGCGCGACAATGAAGGCAGGCTATCTTAGGGAAAATCACAAAGAAACGAAATAGAAGCAGCCCAATCAAAACAACTAGTATGACCACCACCAACGCTGAAAAACTCAGGATCAGCGCCGGAACTATCGCTATGATAGGAAAAATCAAACTGGCGATGTAAAGGTTATTCGGACAGACGGGGCCTTTAGCTCGGTTTTGGAAAGCTTTAACGCTTCCTTCGGCGACGGCTTTCCTTGATACTAAGTTCAAGCCTGAAATACAACGCGAGTTGTCCAGCTTATAGTAAACGCAATTGCGGCATACTCTCAACGGCATGTGAACGTACATCTCAATGAAGGAAAACACCAGATAAAGAGAGCCCAGAACATAGCCTATCCAGGAACCATAACCGAGCATCATTCCGATTCCACCAAGTACGTAATGTGCGACAGTAGCGCCGTTATAAATAAGGACACTGGATAAGGTGTACCTGGTATATAAACTTGTACTTTTTCCTGTTGCCATTTAGCTTGATCTTAGCAAAAATTCCTGAAAATCCTTCACTAGGAAGTTTTTACCCTTTTGAATGACTTTATAACCTTCTTGTTCCAACAATTTCCTATGGGCCTCTTGCCCACCTGGGTATTTGGGGTTGAGGAAACCTTCTGATTTCAGCGTACGCCAGTACGGAATACCCAACGACTCTCCTTTATGAGCCGCTTCTTCGGCTGCATTGGCCGCCGTCATTATGAAAATTCCAGTTGTCAGTGAGCAGCAACCTTTCACATTATGCTGCCTGGCTATCTTCTTGCATATCTCGACAATAGTGATAAGCTTCCCCTTTGGTATCTGTTTCATGATCTCCACTACTTCCGACGGGTTCACTAGGACAATATCGTCACCGACTTCGGCGCCCATTTTATGCACGGCATTGCAGCAGGGAAATCCTTTCTCAAGTTTGAGTACCTTGGGTAGAGAACCCTTGTCTTCCAGTTTTTGCTGCCACGTTTTCTTCATTGTTCCCCCCAGCGGTATTTCTTGTTCTGGCGCAGTTCATCAAGACTGCAATTCAGGCATAGCCCGATATGGCAGCATATCACTCCGCCGCATTCTGAACAGTGCCATTTTACAGATTCCTTATCAAGAAATCTCTCCATACCATGTTCCTTAATAAATTCCAGGTTCTCTATCATACTCATGTGGTATTTGGTGCGATAGCGTTTATCTAGGTTTTTCAGTCGACGACAGGGGTAATCCTCACATTCATAGCAGAAACGCAAAAGTCCTTTCCCCAGAAGGTCACATTGGCTTGCCATAAAGGTACAATTCTCGCCGCGTGGGCGGCAGCCGGCGCAGTACTTTCTAGCGAATCTCTTGTTCTTGAGATCGTTTTTCATCGCCAGGTAAGCGATACACACTCCGCAATTCATTCCACAAGGAGCTACTAGTTGTTCTTCCATATCTTAAAAAACCTTTATAAAATCTCTTAGCGCATTGCCTGTCTCGACAAGTTTTTCACAGTCCACCATGTCCGGCGTATCTTTCGGAGTGTGGGTTATTGAGGCCATTAACTCCGGTATCTTTTCCGATGTCACGGCGATTGCCGGTTTGCCTTTCTGTACGAAAATCATGTGATCACCCTGATACCATGGTTCTCCTGTTGCCATGCCGGGATAACGACTGAAGATATTGTGTGCTTTTTGCTTGATTTCATTCGAACATTCGTATAGTGAATAGGCGGTTTTCCCATGCTTATAGCCCAAATCATCCAAGTTGATGGCAACAGAAATTCTACCCAAATCATCTCCGTAGCGACTAAGGTAATCCATCTGTCCGCCGGCGCTGTAGTAGTCCTCTCCGTTGAACGCGACTATCTCGATAGCTGAACTACCATCATAGTCTTCAAGCATTTCGGCAAGAAGCAATAGAACGACACAACCGGAAGCATCATCCAAAGCACCGGGCGTAGACCAGTAAGCATCAATATGAGCGCTAATGACGATTTTTCGGGGTGCCTCCTGGTTTTTCCGAGCAATAACATTGCATGCTATTGACGGCATGCGCCTGGCTTCAGTTGCCAAACGGAATACCTTCCCAGTATTGACTGCTATTTCCTTGCCCACAACATCAGTGCAGTATACCGACGGGATATTGAAATCCCCGTCTTCTATCAATGGAAAAGGATATAGTGCTCCGACCAGTTCTGGTTTTTTCTCTGTAGCCGCTATAATTGCAGCCGGTTGTTTTTCCTCTAATAGAGCATATATTTTCTTATGATGATCCGGATTATAGAAGACAAAGTTTTTGGGCATCAACTGCTCGGCACATACATCCCCTCGCATTAGTAATATCTTATTCGCACACTTACAATTTTCTAGCTCTGCAGCTGTTGTGACTGTTACCAGCTCAGAAGTTACATCACACCCTAGAGAAAATGGGCTGATATTTATCTCATACGCATGGTCTTGGCAAATCAAAGATGTCTTCCCGCTTTCGTAGTCCAAACAGGGAAAGGGGGAAATATCAACTTCGTAATTCCACTTCTTCACCTTATTAGCAAAGAAGTTCGTTGCCTCACGGTTGCCCGGTGATCCAGTGCGCCGATTTGGCTTTACGTTACACAATATATCCAGATATTCTTTTGCTTCTTCTGACTCCCGCATAAGCACCTCCACTCTTGGCAATTATATAAGAAAACCATAATCTCATCACACAAATTGAAGAATTCAACTAGAAGTAGATGTGAACCTCTATCTGAGAAATGTATTTTTAATTATATAAGTTTTTAGCTACGTCTAGGAAGCGAGCGGGTGAAAACGTGCCATAAAGTCAATAAGTTAAGAATGAGTAGACGTGATTCTGGAGTGCTTTTTTATAGCTAACGAAATGAGTGTTTGTTTCTTCCAATCAGGCAGACTAACTTGACTATGGAAAGGTTACAGAGAAGACTTTTACTGAAAAATGTGCAATTATGTGAAATTATTGCTAGACAAGCAAGCTAAATTAACTAGGCACAGATAAGAGATATAAACTTTGAAGCTAAAAGGTGGTAATGATATTACCTTATGGTGGGCCTTGGGCGACAGTTCCCGAACTCCTGTTTGAGAAGAAGAGTCTTATTCCGAAGATACAGCAGTTGCTGATAACTTAAGGTAATTCCTGTTAGTCATCAGGCAGCGAGTAGACGAAGTCGCTTACCGTCTCGATGATAGCTTTTTCGTGGCTCCAGGCGTCCGTGTGAATGTCTTCGCCCCAGAAGGGATCCGCCGTGGTGACCACAACCATATCATTCACATGGTCCAGCACGATAAGCTGTCCCCCGTGTCCCCAGGCGAAGCTGACATAGCGGTCTCCCACCTTTGCCGACCACCACATATAGCCGTAGCCCATGTTTTTAAACCGGCCTATACTGGTGACCTCGAACTCATTTGCGGTATATGTCTGTAATGAATCGTGCACCCAGGTGGCCGGGACAAGCTGATTTCCTTCGTATTTGCCGCCATTGAGGTAGAGTAGTCCGAACTTCGCCATATCCCGCGCCGAGAAAATAATGTCCCCGCCGCCTATATAGTAACCGTCCACGTCCCTTAACCAGTCTTCTCCGGGCGTCACTCCCAGGGGACCGAACAGGTACTCGTTTCCAAGGGTCATCAGGTCCATGCCGGAGGCCCGGGCTGCGATAATACCAGTCCAGTGGGCGGTGAGATTGCTGTACTGGAACCTGGTGCCGGGGTCGGCGGAAAGCAGAAGGTCAGCGATGGCATCCAGATAGTCGCCCGACCACATTATTTCCCAGGCAGCGGCATTGTGCTCCTCTGATGGGTACCCGCTGCGCATTTCCAGCATATTCCTGATGGTAATTTGCTTTTTCCCGGGGTCTTTTATCTGGTTGGCTATATCTGGAAAAAATTCCACCATCTTCTGATCGACACTTGA
>JAQTVP010000154.1 GCA_028707015.1 Dehalococcoidales bacterium
AGGGGTTAAGTTTCCAGGGATAGGTTTTGCCGTTGATAGAATTCCACAGTTTAATAAAACCATCTCGGTATCCGTGTGGTGTCCAGATATAGCCAGCACCAAAAGTATTCGGGGCGGTTTTATATAGTGCCTCTGCACTCTCTGCTTTTGCTTCTTCTTCTGTAATATCCTGTAATCTGCCAATACCTACTTTGGTTATCTTTATGAAGTCACGGGCGTTTTCCTCACTTAAAAACAATGGACTTCGTTTATGCCAATCGGTTGCATGGACTTTGCGGGAAAAACCATCAGGCATATATGATGGTGTGTTGTCTGAATAACGTATCTCATCCTTTAATTGTTCAAACCACCACTTGTCAAATTCTCTTACCCATCTACCATAGGCATACCATACTTCTTTTAAATAGACTGTTTCATTTGGCTGGTATCTTGGTATAATGGTATAAGGTTTTCCGCCCTCTCCGTCTTTTGAAAACCATGCCCACCATTTGTTATTTCCGCCAGTTGCTTGATAAAAGTCGGCAACATGCCATTTATCAGGCTCTTTATTTATTTCTTTTAAGCCATCCAATCTTCTAGTCATAGTTTTTATCCTTTTTCTAGTGGCTAGGTGATTGGCGGGGGTCATTAGGATTCCTTTCACGGCTTCACCTCATCATTATCAAGTATTTCAGGGCATAATTCAGGCGTGTCATAGATATTCCCAACCTTTATCGCATTATAAAATTGCGGGTAGGGATAGCAAGGCGGTTCACAATTACCACCACCTACGCCGTCAATTTCATGCAAGGGTATGTAAGCGTCATAAAAGCCTTTTGCCCATGCTTTGAAGTCCCACGCCTCCCAACTGGCAGTCCATTTACTCCATTGGATGATATACTGTGTTTCACCATTCTGGATAATATCGCTGGAATAGAGTTTGATACCATTTTTATCTTTGATACTTATGGCTCTTAACACTTCAACATCTTCGGTTATTTCATCTTCAAAATCTACACTGCTTTCCCATTCTTCCGTTCCGCCTTGTTCTTCGCAATAAGCCCGATAGACGGCAATATCATCTGTTTCAACACTCATGGCTAAAACATATTCGTGTTCTTTGAGCCACCTCTTTTTGCTCTTGTGCCAGACTTTAATTGTGTTGTCCATTATTTCACCCCGATTTCAAGTTTCTCCCCACAAACGGGGCAAAAGTTTATCAACAATCCCATTTTACCGATTTTACCCTTGCCGTTATTCCATGTTATAGGATATAAAAAGTAGGTATTTTCGTGTAGTATATCAGCGTGGATATAGTTTTCCCTGTTTATCTTTTTGATACATTCACACATATTGTCTACCTCCAAGTATTATTTCGTCAGGCATATAAGGTTCAAGGTGACTTTCGCATCTCTGCCCTTTTCTACATGGGTGTGATTTGCAGGCGTGTCCCCAACCCTTTCCGCTATCTTCTCTAATTTCTTCATCAGAAAAGATATGCCCACATTCCTCACATACCCATATCCGATATTTGTTTGGTGGGGAATTTTCTATGCCATGCGGGTGTTTATGTTTGGGATAAATTAAGTCCATTATTTATCTACCTCCATAGCCTCTAGCCATTCACCGCCAATAACTTCAAGGCGTGCTAATTCTGCATCATCAGGTATATCAATAATGTGGGTAATATAATCATACCCCACATACCTGCCGTCTGCATCGGCTATACCTTTGCGAAATATCAATCGTAGTTTCATTTTTCACCTCCGTTTTTCTTAGTGTAAACTCATGGGGATGCACTAGCCAGTCATTTCGGCTCATCCCACCTAACTGAATGGCACTTCGGGCATTGTCTGGGGTATTTATCTTGGCGTGGAATCCACTCATGCCCACAGCGTAAACATAGATACTTCGGAATCTTTATTGTCTTGTTCATAACTATATTATAATCAAGTAGATGGTATTTGTCAAGTGCTTTATTATGGTTTATTATTGCCGTGTGCTACTTGACAAATTGGGTTATTGGTATTATACTTTGTTAATAAGAGGTCAAAGGGGGAATGAGAATAATGCAGGCTTATTGCGTGAAGTGTCAGCGTAAAAGAGAAATGAAAAACCCGCAGAAAACCACCATGAAAAACGGCAAGAAAGCAACCAAAGGTGTATGCCCAGTTTGCGGGACAAAAATGTATCGTATAGGTGGATAAAATGCCCGCCAAGATGCGGAAAATAAGAAACAAAAATCTTTGGCGTGTAACGGATAATAAAGGGAGAATATACGCCATTGGCACGACTAAAATTAAAGCACAACGGCAAGTTCGGATATTAAATTCAAGGGGCAAATAAAATGGCATTTGGTAAAAGGGATGGTTCAGGTCGTGGAGTAGGTCAGCCTAGTGGTGGTCGGCGGAATATCAACAAGGGCGGTTGCTCAAAAGGTGGCGAAGGTTATGGTAGGGGTGGCGGGAAAGGAAAAGGACAAGGGAGAAAAGGATAATGGCTAGGAAAAAGAAAATCTGGCGGTTTACCGAAGGGAGAAAACAGGCATTGCGCAAAGCACAAAAAGAACATCAGGTGCTTGTGGAACTTGGTAAAAAGGCTAGAGCCAGAGGAATGAAATAGTAGCACTTGACAAATTGCTACTTATTGTGTTACTATCCTATAAACATATTGAATGTTGCCTTTAGAGGCTTGTCGGAGGTCGTTAACCTAACCGAATAATGAAGAAAACTCGTAAAAAGAAGGGCTACGTCTTTACAGCAGCCCGAAAACGAGCTTTGAAGAAAGCTCAGGCCGCCGCCCGCCGGAAGAATGTCAAGGGTGGCAAGAACAAGCGAGGTAAGGGTTAGGTATTCTAATCATGGCAAAAGTAAAAAAGGGTTGGATATTTGACCCGAAGCAACCGTTGTTCAAGAAAACTCGGAAGAAAAAAGCCAAGCGCACGAAAGTGTTTTCACTCTAGTTATCATGGAAGTTTGCCCGCAAGGGCTTGTCGGAGGTCGTTAATAATTTAATACGAAATGTCAGCACTAAACAAGCTGCTCGTTGCGATGCTCGTAATGGTTGACTGACAGCCCGTCTTAATGGTGACATTAAGGATGAATCGCCCTAATTCGGTGAAACCTAAACTTATTGAATATGGAACTAGAAAATATAAAAATAGCTTGGTTGGCAGGGTTGGTAGATGGTGAAGGCTCAATAGGTGCTTACATCTCTAAAACTATTCAGCGTGTGCGGAATGGGCGGATACACAAATCGGTTCATGTGGTTTACCAGTTTACAATTGCCAATACTAACGAACTGATTATCCAAGAGGCACACAATATAGTAAGCATGATACTGGGCAATCAAACTCCCGCAACTGCCATTCAGGTTGTCGCTGACAAAAGACCAGAGAGAAAAAATAGCAGGCTTGGTTATTGCGTCAATGTTAAAGACCATAAAAGCATAATCAAGATATTGTCAGTTTTAGAGCCATATTTGATAGGCAAAAAGTCCCAGGCACAGGTAATGCTTAATCTTCTCAAAAAACACAGACCTCATACCGAATATACTAGTGTAGAATTAGAAGTCATAGAACTATTGAAGCAAATGAAAAAGCATAATACTGTGTCTATGGATGGCAACGCCGAGCTAAATCGGGAGTCGGAAGATTCTCGTAAATGTGTAGAGCACATAGAGGCGACAACTCAAAGCGAAATGGATTTGAGTTGATGACATGTGCCGACACTCCGTGAAAGCGGAGATTACAGAATGTGTCGGAGCATACCTGATTAGCCCCGTCAACACCGCCACCAACGCTATCACCACGCCTACCTACCAGGCAAGCGTTGCTTCCCTTTCCACCCTCCTGCCCCTGCTGATGATTGTGGTTATCATCTTGGCAGTGTTCAAAGGCTTCGGCGAACTCTAAACCAAGTGAATAGAAAAGCCCTCGGCTGTAAAAGGTCGGGGGCTTTTCTATTTGTAGTACTTGACAAAACCCCTATGTTATGCTATGGTAGATAATATGAAGTGCAAACATTGTGGAAGTAAAAA
>JAQTVP010000155.1 GCA_028707015.1 Dehalococcoidales bacterium
AAGAGGTATGTTTTTCGGGATCAAACCAAAATTTCGACAGCTAGGGATACCGGTAATTCTAGCCAATGAAGTAGCCGACTACCTTGTGACAAAGCATTACGAAGAGTTTGATGGTTCATTACTCTTAGAAGACAACGAAGAGATTATTAAAATTATCAAAGCTTTTGGTGGCAAGTACTATAAGAGGTGGAGAATATACGATTTACCCTTAAAATAGGTCGTAACATTGTCTGTAATGAGTCAATGTACACCTGAAACAACGATTGAGTGAATAAGTCCTAAGAATGCTAAACTGGTATCCTGATCTATCTTAAGTACTTGATTTTAGCATATATGATTGGATCCGCGAACGTGTATACTAACATAACATAAATGCCAATAGTTAAAAATAGTTCTGTTAAATTGTCATTACCAAGACCAATAAGCACATAGTATAAAGCCACCATTATCGTCCAAACAATAGCCCTTCTTACTGAATCAGATTTGTGTTTTGTTTTTAGTAACCAAGTGAACATGAATGTTACGATAGCCGCGGGCAGAGCAGTTAATAGAAACTCTAGATTGATAAAGTATGAATAACCACCCTTATCAAGTTCCCCCGGGTCGCCAAAAGGTAGCGTAACTGAAAATTCAAAAGTAGTCACGACTATCATAGTGAATATTCCAAACAGGATGTCTATCATTATTTGTTTCATATACGCGTAAGAGAGGCTAATGCCGGTACATTATTCAGTTTATTATATCCGCTGTATATGAGATGGTAAAGTTGGTCTCTGCCTGAAACAACGGTTGGATGGGTTAAAGGGTTTGATTTACCGATAATAGCACAAGAGCAGTTATTTTTTGCGGCACTTCACATAAACAGCGGTTTTAATCTTCTCAATATCCTTAACAAAATGTTAATATTAGGCCGTTAGCGAATGTACCTAAGATAGTCAGGAGGATAATTTAATGACTTCTCTGATGAAAGGCATACTCAAGGTAATATTATTAGCAAGCTTAATATCAATTTCGATTCCTTGGAATGATTTATCGTCAAATGTTTTGGCTGATGAACCTAAGCCGTTATTTATAAATCAAGATCGTGAAATTTCTGATCTTGGGCTTGAAGTTGATAGATCCTATGATGCTCCTTACGATACGCCTGATGTTATCGGCCTTAATTGTCACTATATTAAACAGGTAACTGATAACAGTTGGATCGTTGCCCGGTTAAAGATAATGTACGTTGTTGATGAATCATATGCAAATACTTTTTATGATTATCTTGTATCGGACATGGAACTTACGAGTCAAAATTTACAGTCTTTAACGAAAGATTCAAGTTATTACGATGTAATTCAGGCTGATTTAAGCACTTCTTATAAATCTTTATTATGGGTCCCTATTGTTAATGATCCATGGTATACGGGTAATCGACTGATAAGGCAGGATCCACATTATTTCATTACCATTGAGGCTGAAGGTCGTGGTTTTGCCAACCGTGATGAACTCAAATGGATAGTAGACCGGCTGGAAAGGCATGCAATGGAAGTCATTCAAGCAAAGAAGGGGGTTTTTGTAGTATTTCAGCATTTCGACCCGATTACTTCACCCGAGGGCGGCACTAACATTGGTGGCGACCTCGTAGTAACGCTGAAAGATGCAAAGAATAGAGGTATTTCCGGCAAAGAAATTTTCTTCTTTAAGAAAAACGATCATACAAACGAAGACCTCGCTTTCGATGGAAGTTTGAAATTTCCGGAAACCGCAAAATTAAATATAGATCCGGGGTCGCTATCCAGATGGGACTTGGATCTATCTGAGGATTATGTCTCAGATTCTACAGATGCCGATTGGAGCGGTAAGTTAGGTGAAGCAAAATGGAACTATGTGGAAAACAAGGCAATCGATTTCGGATATTTACTAGAGCGATTCAAAAACAGGGCAGCAGTCAAAGGGAAGATATACGCAGTAATTTTCGACAAAGATCCCAGAGATCTCTATCTTCCTAATGATCTTCCACAGATTGAATATCTTGCTGAGGTACCGGTTGAGTTCAAAGGTATTGCGGCCATTATCAAGCGTGGTGTAATCGATACGAATAAAAGCTCAGTTATCACCGTAGGTAAGCCCGGTAATGAGCAGGCAGTGAGTAATCTTCCCTATTATTTCCTCGAAGATACAGTCTCTTTTAACGGTAACACTATCCCTACGATTAAGTGGCTCAATGGTTTACAAATGACCATAAAAGTAAGGGAAGGGTTTAACCAAGAGGATCAATACCAGAGCCTCGATATCAACTATAAAGACGCCGGCTGGTACCAATGGTTTGACCAAACATTTGGAAATTGGTTTGTGGAATGTACTGTCAGCGGAGCTCCAACCGCAATTGGAATGTGGGTTGGAGGTACAGCTGGTACGTTTATAGGAGGACCGATTAGTCTGGGTGTAGCTGGCGTTATCCTGGTTTACGAAGGATTACAGGCTACCTATGACCCTTTGATCGTCGAACCACACTCTAAAATATTGTTTGACATAGAGAAGGAAATCTCAGTATATACTTTGGAAGGTTCGGTAAAATTATACAATAGCTCCAATGGTAATAATTTAACCATTAACCAGAATCAGACCGCGACGGTATCCTCTAAAGGGGAATTCGGTGATATAACAGATTTTAAGACTGGCGACTTAAACGATGATATGCAAGTTATCCAGAACGAAATAGAGAACCAGATTACCGAAACGAATAATGATGATATGAATAGTACAGGTGGGGGTTTTAATTTTATTATCGTTATTATACCGGTGGCCGTCATAGCGGTTATATCCATCATATTAGTTATTTTATTTAAGAATAGACGATCAAAGAATCTCTGAAGAGAAAGGAATTTATTCTACCTTTAGGCGGCCATATTTTAATAATATATCGTACAAAAGAGACTTGGTCTCTACCTGAAACACGGATCGAGTATGCTAATAATTTATTGAGCCTCTTTTCCAGTTGTTTAATTTGTGGTTCTAGGGTAACAGGCGCTGCATCATGGATAGTAGCCTGAGTGTTAGGGTATAATAAAAATATGGCTGTTGTTCAGCGCTACACATTCAGATGCCTGCAATGTAACTATTTGTGGATTAGACTATCTGAGGATGAAGTACCGAAGCCAGTAGTATGTCCTAAATGTAACTCGTCCGAATGGAATAAATCCAAAAAGCTTGGCACTAAGTCCTAATATTATCCATCGACCATCCCTATAACATTTATTCCTTGTTTGATATAAGCATAATTAAGGTATCTAATTATATTAATATATAACGTGAAAAGAGCTTGAGGTTAGTTAGGAGTGTGATCATTAGTCTAACACGAGACGTTAGATTTGGTCCCTTCCTGAAACACGGTTTGGCTTGAGTGGCTCAACGAACAGATTTGGATAATCATTAAGTCTGATTTTAGTAACCAACTATTTATCTATTTCAAACCATAATCTAACACACGTGTCTATAAAATAGCATGCAATGTTAAACGGAATATGTCCCAAATGTAAAAGGGCATACTATGGTTGGTCTCTGCAATTACCTGAGCAGCAGCTATGCGATGATTGTGGAGCGAACCTGGAAATTGTCGAATGTAGAGATAAACTCCCCAAAGGGTATTCGCAATTTTCGGCCGTAGTGGAATATTATACAATCCCCTGAATCTCAAGCTAGTTGATGCCATAATTTCGAAACCGGGAAAAAGATTATAACCTGTTGCCCGTATAGATTGAGCCCAGCAACTATACGGCAATGTTTAACGCGCGAGGCAACACGTAGAAACGGGCAGGCGTTTTTCCTAAAAGTTCGCCATCTGCTTGAATAGGAATCTGCTGTCTGGATTGTATTTCTATTTCCTTTGCTCTCTTTACAGAGACTTTGGGATGGGTGAGGTGAGTGCCTTTATAGATTCGCGGCAATGACCAGAGAAGGTCTAATTTGCTCAGGTTATCTATTACCAGTACATCGAAAAAGCCGTCA
>JAQTVP010000156.1 GCA_028707015.1 Dehalococcoidales bacterium
ATTCTATTTACCTATTATCCTTAGGCTCTCTCACCATCTCCAGAAACTTCTCGAAGAGGTAGGTATTATCCAGTGGCCCTGGTGAAGCTTCGGAGTGGTACTGTACGGAGAAGATGGGCAGCTCTTTATGGCGTAAGCCTTCCACTGTGCCATCATTTAAATTAATGTGAGTTATCTCTATTTCACCTTTAACGGTATCCGGATCAATGGCGTAGCCGTGATTCTGTGCTGTGATATGGATCCTGCCATCGGCAAGGTCACGAACAGGGTGGTTTGCCCCATGATGTCCGTATTTTAGCTTGAAGGTCCTGGCGCCAAAGGCACGGGCAATTAGCTGGTTACCCATGCAGATACCCATTATTGGCTTCCTGCCGATAAATTCTTTAACGGTGTCCACTATATAATCCAGTAGATCCGGATTGCCAGGTCCCGGTGAAAGAAGAATACCATCCGGTTTTAATCTCAAGATTTCGCTGGCGGAAATAGTGCATGGGACAACCTGCATTTTACAGCCTAAACCGGACATAATGCGTAGTATGCTGTACTTTAATCCACAGTCAATGACAACTATATTACACGAAGAATCCAAAAGATTTTCGGTTAATTCTGATTTCCATGTGTAGGGTGACTTTGTGGTCACCTGTCTGGCAAAGTCGGTTAAGCCGTAAGCAGGCAGTCCTTTTAGCTGTTCAAGGGCTTGTTGCGGAGTTTGAACGCTGGTAATAGTACCCATCATTGTTCCGCAGGAACGGAGCTTACGGGTGATAGCCCGGGTATCCAGACCACAGATACCGGGAGTATTGTATTTGGTTAAATATTCATTAATAGAATATTTACTCAGGTAATGGTTAGGTTTAAGGCATTCCTCTCTGACCACAAAACCACTAGCCTGTATCTTATCTGATTCAAAATCCTGCTCATTAACACCATAGTTACCAATCAAGGGATATGTGGTAACTATGATTTGCCCAGCGTATGAAGGGTCGGTCAACATTTCCTGATAACCCATCATGCTGGTGTTGAACACAACCTCACCGAATACATTAATATCGGCTCCAAAGGAATAACCTTCATATACCGAGCCGTCTTGCAGAGCTAAAATAGTTCTTTTACTCATTATTCACTTTTTCCATATTATTTTCTATTAGATTTATTTGACTATCTTTATATACTAGTTTTCCCTGATATATTGTTGCCATTACTTTGCCTTTTAGTATTGAACCATCAAGGGGGGTATTCTTGCCTTTAGAGATAAAGGTATTTGCATCTACTGTCCATTCATAATTGGGGTCTAAGATAGTAATATCAGCTGGAGCTCCAATGGCTAAAGTACCTAACTTACCGTGTTTATCGCCGATAATTCTGGCTGGCTCGCAAGTAAGCTTGGAAATAAGGGTTGCCATTGATAACCGTTTAGTGTGTACCAGACTCATGAGACTACCCAGAGCAGTTTCAAAAACACTTATACCGAAGGCGGCTTTATTAAAATCACACATCTTATTGGCTGTAGTATGTGGCGCGTGGTCAGTAGCGATGACGTCAATAATGTCTGCATTAAGCCCCTTAATTAAAGCCTCAACGTCTTTTTGGGTGCGTAGTGGCGGATTTACCTTGGCATTGGTATTGTACCCTATGACCTTTTCTTCGGTAAGAGTAAGGTGGTGGGGGGTAACCTCAGCAGTAACTCTAATACCTTTTTCTTTAGCCCGGTGAATAATATCAACTGAACCAGCGGTACTAACGTGGGCAATATGCACCCAGCCTCCGGTGAGTTCGGCGAGAGCTACATCACGAGCAACTATAATCTCTTCGGCAGTATTTGGGATGCCTTTAAGGTTTAACTTTAATGATATGCTGCCTTCATTTATCTGTCCACCGAGGAAAAGAGATGTATCTTCGCAGTGATCAATAATTGGTAAGTTAAGGGTATGGCTATGGAGCAGCGCCTGGCGCATAAGTTGGGAATTTGGTACGGGGTTACCATCATCACTGAAGCCAATTGCCCCAGCTGAAGCTAATTTATCCATTGGAGCCAGTTCTTTGCCATTACTACCTTTAGTAACACAACCAATCGGTAAAACACGTATTGCTCCATCTTGTATTGCAGTAGCTTTTATGTAATTTATAGAATCCTTATTATCCAGAGTCGGGCTGGTATTAGGCATACAGCAGATAGTTGTAAAACCACCTTTTGCTGCAGCTAGACTCCCGGTAGCTATCGTTTCTTTTTCCTCGAAGCCAGGCTGCCTGAGGTGGCAGTGAAGGTCAATAAAGCCGGGACATACAATTAGCCCCTTTGCGGGGAAAATACTGTAATCTGAGCGGGGTATTGTTGTTTTGCCTTGACCTAACCAGGATAAAGTACCATCGGTAATCAGTAAATCACCTGTTTCGTCTATCCCCTGGCTTTGGTCAATTATATGGCCGCCTTGAATCAGCAAGTTATTCATTATTCCTCGTTAATTATTTTCTCTGTACCGGATATATGCTGTTCTGACTCAGTATAATGACTGGGCTTAAAACCATGAGTTTTGGCTACGCTTTCTGAATCAAAAATAATCAGATTCTCAGGTTTAATTATCCTTGCCCAGTGACTACTGGCGCTGTGATATTTTTTACTATTCAGTCTGCCTTCATGCCAGTCCGCACTGGCTATGTATTTCGGTTGAATCTCATGTTCACAGTAGATACATCGTAAAGTTAACGGATTATCATTAACAATTTTAAATTCAGGAGTGATATATTTTACTTCGGTTTTTTGTATTGATACGCATTTGGGATTTGAGCAAGAGATTCCAGTATCCCGGCTATATACGGGGTAATCTGATTTATTAATCGAAGAATTACCCTCTGCTGAAATAGAAATATCTTTTACTCCCAGTAATAAAGATAATAGTGCCATTCTAATGGGCACCCCGCGTGCTGCTTGCTTAAAGTACATACTCCTGGGGTCAGCATCCAGTTCATGAGCTAATTCATCAACGCGAGGTAACGGGTGCATAACTAGTGTTTTCTTAAAAGCCTTTCTATTTAGCAGTTCTTTATTTACAATCGGGTAGTCGTCTGTAATATCCTGTCCTTCAGGTAAAGCTGAAAGCCTTTCCGTCTGTCGCCGGGTAATATAGAGGGCATCAACTCCTTTTTCCATTTCAACCTGGATACTGACATCGGGCATCATCGCTAGTTGATGCGGACTGACTGGGGTCATATATATGGCATCAAGGGGGAAAGTGGCTCCTGCGGTCAGTTGTTCCAGAGCCTCATATTTTTTCAGTTCTCCTTCGTACTCTGTAGTTAATTTCCTGATAACATGTTCTGGTAGTTCAAACCCCGGTCCGGGGTGAAAGAGAATAGTGGCGCCAAATCTGGCTAGTGCGTAGATTAGAGAATGTATCGTTCGGCCATGTTTTAAATCGCCCCACAGAGCTATTTTTAATCCTTTGATTGTTCCCCTTTCTTTCTTAATGGTATAAAGGTCGCATAAGGTCTGGGTCGGGTGTTCGTGGCTGCCGTCACCGGCATTTATTACCGGGACACCTGCATAGTTGGCAACTATTTTTGCTGCTCCTTCCCAAGGGTGCCTGATAACAATTATATCCGCATAGCTCCCGACTATTTTTGCCATATCGGCGATGCTTTCACCTTTAGCCAGTGAACTGCCTTTTATATCAACGGCACTGATAACATCCCCCCCCAGCCTGTGCATTGCCGTTTCAAATGATAGCCGGGTTCTGGTACTGGGTTCAAAGAAAAGGCTGGCCATTATTTTACCACGGCATACGCCAAACTGGTCGCTCATGGATTCTGACATTCCATCGGTTAAAGAAAATAGACCTTCTATTTCTCCATTGGATAAGTCATCTATAGTTACCAGACTTCTATCGGCGAGAGTCATAAATACTCCTTTAATGAGTGATAACCTTGCTTGGTTTATTTGTGATTTTGGTTGATTTATTGAGAACAACTTCATCTATCCC
>JAQTVP010000014.1 GCA_028707015.1 Dehalococcoidales bacterium
TCAGAACGCAAGATAACACCGGATCCACTTGCACTAACGAACTGTCCTGGTTGGCTAGTCTTTATTTCGACAAATATATAAACTACGCTGGGCATAACTTTCTCTACGATATTAGAGAAAGATGGCGGAAAGATGTCAGTAGAAGTTGTGGGAGACAACTGACGGTAAATAAACTGGGGTAAATAAGTAAAATTGCTATAATTAAACATTTGAGGAATAGAGTTTTATCTATTCTATTACTCATAATGACCTCCTCTCAAATTATTCTGTCTATTTAAAACGAGATTCAGAATGATGTGCTTGAATTAGCTTAAACTTTATTGTACTCCTTTTTATTTAATGGCTGAGTAGCTTTAGTTGTAATGGATCTGATTATAATAAATGAAATATTAAAACCTTCATTGTTGAGATATTGTTTGTATAAATCCTTGTCATTTGCCAGAGTCATTCCCAAGGTATTCGTAATTATTTTTGCTATCATGAAGATATAATCTTTTGCTAAATAGTTGTGAATTTCGAGTTGAAGTTCTAGGGTTAGTTTACTATCTGTATACGCACGCTTCCGATTACACTATAAAAGTTGTTCTGATACTTATAATACTCACAAGCTTTTGCGGAGCAAGATATACCCCAAATATTCTTACCTATCATCATCATTATTGCAGCCATGTGACGTAATTTTAGACTACTGTTAAGTGGAATCAGTTCAAAGTCAATGGTCATTGCTTTTCTGCCATCAATCATTGCATCCTCTACTGTTTCCTCTAAGCTCCAATTGTTACTAGGTAAAGATTCAACATTAATAGCAGCTATAACAGAATGTATTTTTTCATTTGATACTCCAGCAACGAATATTGTAGAGTAGCTCTCTAGAGGACGATTATTTTGTATACTTTCAAGGGCATTCCTGGTATTTTCCTTAATTTCTGGCATACGTGTTACAAGACATTCCCAGTCCTGAGAGTAGGAAATGCTAAAAAAAGGTGATTCGGCGGTATAAGTAGTAAAGTGACTGGGGATTTCTGATTGATGTTCTAACGTTCTTAATTCATCAATCAGATTTATTGCATCTAGAGCCTCCGTTGGATCTTTACATAATTTAGTGTATTTTTCTAAAATACCTGCTTCGTAAAAAGCGAGGCCACACTCGTTATATTCATCAACTGTAATTACACAACCACTCATTAATAGCATTCCCAATTAGCTACGTTATTTTTCATTCATGCAACTATTATTTAAATTATATTGACATAACTAAATATAATGCTTATTAATAACCCCTCTGAAAGCTCCATAGCTTCTATAATAATCCAATTAAATATTAGTTATCCTTTCAAGATTTGTATATTATCCAAAAGGATAGATTAAGGATTATATTTCTATTAAATGTAAATAGTTAGCGGGGTTTATATAGGTTTAGGTTGAAAATTAATTGTAGAGACTGGATAATCTTTATCCAGCATAGTTAAGTAATACTAAGTGATTGCAAAGAAGTATTCAAGGAAGCAATAAGGGCCATATTGGAAATAATATTTTAAACTTAAGTCAATAGAAACCACCAAAACACTGGATTCTAACCTGTGTTGCATCTGAATACCAGACTCTACCTATATTCAAAATTATTAACAACTTATTTAGGGCTTTATTGTTTGGCTTAGGCTTCATGATGGCAGGTATTTAAACAATTTGTTATACTGGTTTTCAATGGTTACTATTTTCTTTTGATTTTATTAATTGCATAGCCCGTTCTAAGTCTTGTCTGGTATTAATATTAAAGAAACTAATTCTTTGGGGATCATATTTATCAATCTCTTTTTCATCTACATATCTGACTTTAACCAAAGGGAGAAGATCGCTGATTTTTCTGATACCCATATTCAGTAGCCCTTCGATTATATCTAAACATCTCTTGTTGTATACTGCATGTAACGGCTCAATAAGATTACCCGTGCGTGGAATTACCACATCGTATTCAGCAGAAATACTTATCATGTAATGCAACAGATCTTGCTGTAAAAATGGCATATCACAGGCAACCACTATACTGTAATCTGAAATAGCGGCTGATAAACCAGTGTGTATTCCAGCTAAAGGGCCCTTATCAGGATAAATATCAGACTTAATTTTTATTTTTGGATTTTGGCTAAGTTCTGATAAGTCAGCAGATGGTAAAGCTACCACAATAATTTCATCACACAAAATATTGATAACAGATACCACGCGCTCTAAAAAGCTTTTATTTCCGATGGTTAGCATTGATTTATCGCTGCCAAAGCGCAAACTCTTACCGCCGGACAGTACAATACCGCTTGTTTTTAAATTTTGTATCATATGCTACATTATCTAATAATCTGAATTTAGTTTTCAATAGTGCCTATTGCCATTGTTTATATCCTGTGGTAACAACTGTAAACTTCCATGTTTCCTCTGCTAAAATCTATCAGTGGTGTACCTGAAACTCTAGCTAGCTTTAACGCCATAGCAGTCGGAGCAGGCTTTGGGATAACGATTGCAGTATTTCCCTTAACCTTCTTAATTGATATCTCTGAAAAAATTCTTATACTGACGAAAACTAAATAATTGCCTGTTGGAATATCCTAATAATACGCAACTCGTATTTAATGCTCCTGTGTTAAATAGAGATTATTAATTGTAAACTCTGCATTAGAAATAGTAAAGTATATATAGTATTGCAAATAGATAAAATAACAGTTATAATTTACCGTTTAGTAACGTAGTCGTTAGTACTGATAGTTTAGTGTTTTATGTATGCAAAAGTTTTAACAACCTGTGCATTGGTAATAGAATTGCTAAGATAGAATTATACTCATTAAAGTATCAAAGTTATGGTTTATTAGCTTTATTAGGTATAAAAAGGGAAATTAATAGCCTTAGATTAGTTTTGTATAGTATTCATAATACAAAAGACTACCAAAAATCTAGTTAACTACGAGAGGTGGTTTTTGTGTAATAGTATGGACGAATTCTTTATAGAGAATCGGAAAGGAGGATGCATAGAGCAGATAATCGATTGGGAAACTAGAATACCATTACTAAAACATCATATTACAAAATCTTACAAAAAAACTGAAATTTATTTATGGAGGGTTAATAATGGCATTTAAATCCCCAAAGGAAATTGCCGAGGCGGCGTGTGCTGCAGGTACTGCAAAGACACAAATGTCTTGGGGTAAACTGTTGGTACTTGGCGTTCTTGCTGGAGCTTACATTGCTTTTGGTGCACAACTTGCCGTAACCGCGGCTGCTGGTGCACCTTGGCCGGGAGAGTTTCCGGGTCTGCAAAAGCTTGTTTTTGCTTCAGTCTTCCCGGTTGGCCTGATGTTAGTTATTATCGCAGGTTCAGAGCTATTTACTGGTAACTGTGCTATACCTGTAATTGCTTGTTTTAATGGACAGGCTAAATGGTCAGGGTTGATAAAGAATTGGGTTCTGGTATATATCGGAAACTTTATCGGGGCATTAATTGTTGCCTTTTTCTTGGCGAACTTGACTGGTTTACTCGACAAAGAGCCGTGGAATAGTTATATTGGTAATATCGCAGGAGCAAAGTGCTCTCTTAGTTGGGGAGCAGCTTTCTGGCGTGCGGTTGGTTGTAACTGGTTAGTATGTCTGGCTGTATGGATGGCTATTAGTAGTGATAATATTGCTGGTAAAATCCTGGCGATTTGGTGGCCAATAATGGCTTTTGTTGCACTCGGCTTCGAGCATAGTGTAGCTAACATGTTCTTTGTACCGGCAGGCATTATGATTAGTAGTGGCACCACTGCTACTTGGGGAGCATTCATTGCAAATAACCTTATCCCAGTTACTCTTGGTAATATTGTTGGCGGCGGAGTTTTTGTCGCTGGAATATACTGGTTTTTATATTTAAGAAAATAACTTAAAGATGTATCACCCCCATGGAATAGTCTTCTGTAAGTAAGTAAGGAGATAGATTGGGGATGTATGTGTCTTATAGTTGTTTATATCGTGTAATACAGAAGACTAGAAGGAGGTAGATTTGCAAAGTAAGGTATTAACTACTTGCGAATTCTGTGGGTGTGGCTGTAACTTCTATTTAGGAGTGGAAGATAACAGTTTAACCGCAGTTTACCCGGCTACCTCTCATCCGGTGAGCCAGGGCAGATTATGTGTCAAGGGATGGATGGGACATGACTATGTTAATAGTTATGAAAGATTAAAAACACCCCTGATTAAAGAAAGGGGTAAATTCAGGGAAGCTTCTTGGGATGAAGCATATAAATTGATTGCTGATAAAATTCAGCAGACGAAGAGTCAGTATGGGAGTGATTCCATTGCGGTGTTTTCCTCAGCAAAATGTACTAATGAGGAGAATTACCTATTACAGAAATTTGCCCGAGCAGTTATCGGCACAAATAATGTTGATCACTGCGCTCGCTTGTGTCATGCCTCAACTGTTTTAGGGCTTTCTCAAACTTTTGGTAGCGGGGCAATGACTAATGCAATTGGTGAGATTGGAAAAGCCGAAGTTATTTTTATTATTGGCTCTAACACCTCTGAACAGCATCCTTTGGTTGCTTCTCAAATAGTAGCGGCTGTAAAGAAGGGAGCTAAACTGGTTGTGGCTGATCCCCGCGAAATCCAGTTAGCCAAAGTTGCTACTCTTTATATTTCACAAAAACCGGGAACTGATGTAGCTTTGATCAATGGTATGCTCAATGTAATCATCGCTGAGGATTTACTTGATAAAGAGTTTATCAGCCAGCGTACCGAGGGTTACGATGAACTAAAGGAATTAGTTGCTGGTTTTACACCTGAAAAAACCTCAGAAATTACTGGAATACCAGCTGATAAAATTATTGAAGCTGCTCGTATTTATGCCAAGGGACAAGCAAGTACCATCATCTACTCAATGGGTATTACCCAGCATACAACTGGAGTAGATAACGTTATATCATGTGCTAATCTGGCTATGTTAACTGGTAATGTTGGCAAGGAATCTACCGGAGTCAATCCGTTACGAGGCCAGAATAACGTGCAGGGTGCCTGTGATATGGGTGCATTACCTAATGTTTACTCAGGTTACCAGGCCGTAACTAATGAAGAATTACGGCAGAAATTTGAAAAAGCCTGGGGTGTGAAACTGCCTGCTGAAGTAGGGGTTACGGTTACCGATGCCATTAACAAGATAGAAAGCAAAGATATCAGGACTATTTATATTATGGGAGAAAATCCTATAATCTCAGATCCAGATTCAAACCACACGGAGCAAGCTCTAAAGAGCTTGGATTTCCTGGCTGTTCAGGATATCTTTTTAACTGAAACAGCTAAACTGGCTGATGTGGTACTTCCTGGTGTTTCCTTTGCTGAAAAAAATGGTACTTTTACCTCTACGGAAAGAAAAGTGCAGCGGGTAAGAAAAGCAATTGAACCAGTTGGTTTAAGCAGGCCTGATTGGAAAATAATTACTGAACTTGCCGCCTTTTTAGGCTACAAGATGGAATACGATTCGCCTAGTGATATAATGGACGAAATAGCAAAATTTACACCAAGCTATGGCGGTATCAGCTATGATCGTCTTGAGGAAGGTGGATTATGCTGGCCATGTCCATCAGCTGATCATCCAGGCACTCCATATCTGCACAAAGAACAATTTGCGCGTCCTGGAGGGAAGGGCAAGTTTTTTGCAGTTCCATACCGGGCACCTGCAGAATTACCTGATGATGAATATCCGTTAACTTTAACCACCGGCAGGATTGCATTCCACTGGCACACCGGAACAATGACCAGGAAATCCTGGACACTTGATAGAGAATATCCTAACGGGTATGTGGAAATTAACAATAATGATGCTGCTAAGCTTGGTATTAGAAATAAAGCCATGGTTAAAGTAACCTCAAGAAGAGGTGAAATCACTCTGCAGGCTAAGGCTGTTAATACTATTCAGGAAGGATTACTCTTTATTCCTTTCCATTTTGCTGAAGCTGCAGCTAACAAGCTAACAGCAAATAATCTAGATCCGGTTGCTAAAATACCAGAATACAAAGTATGCGCAGTTAAACTGGAGGGGGTGTAGTGATTATGAGTGCAACAAGAATTATAGATAAGAAAAAACTTGCTGATTTTCTAGAAACCCTAAGTAGTGACTGCGAAGTTATTATTCCTACTGTTGAAGATGGGAATCTGCTTTTTAGTGAATTAGGTAGCAGCAAACTAGAAGATAGCTTTAAGGGCAGGCCCATAGTGTCTCCCAAGGAATACTTATTTCCTCAGAAAGAAAAAATATTAGCCTTTGATACCACTGATAAAGTAAATGTAGATATTAAAGCCTACACGAATGATAAAAAACGTGTAATATGGGGTATTCGCCCTTGTGATTTGCATGGGATTAAGACGCTGGATGCTATTTACTTATCCGATTTTGTGGATACTTATTATCAGGCACGGCGGAAGAATACCATAATGATGGGGCTAAACTGCAATGAACCCTGTGAAACGTGTTTCTGTAATTCATGCCAAACAGGGCCATTTGCTAGTGAGGCTTATGATGTTGTATTCACTGATCTTGGTGACAAGTATCTGGTGAAAGTTGGCAGTGATGCAGGGCAAGAAGCAGTTGATAAAATTCCTAACCTGTTTGCTGAGGCAACAAATGATGATGAGAAAAAAGCCGGCGAATTAGAGGAAAAGAGTAAACAGTCATTCCAGCGTAAAGTTGATGTAGATGTTGCAAAACAGAATTTACCAGAATCCTGGGATGATGCGCTTTGGGCAGAAGAATCAGAGATGTGTATACTTTGTGGTGGTTGCAATTTTACTTGTCCGACATGCCATTGTTTTAATATTGAAGATGTGCAGTGTGGGGAAAAAGCTAGCATAAGGATGAGGTACTGGGATAGTTGCCAGCTTGGTGGCTTTACTCAAATGGCAGCCGAAAATACCAGAGAAAACCAGGCGGCAAGACTGCGGCAACGAATATTCCATAAATATATATATACTCCAGACAAATATGATGGAGCTATAGGTTGTACCGGGTGCGGAAGATGTATTGAAGTTTGCCCAGTTAATATTGACATCACGCACATACTGGGGAGGGTAGCGTCAAAATGATAGAAAATATTTATGTTCCTCATTTAATGACTATAACAAAAATACGAGACGAAGCAGAAAATGTAAAAACATTCACCTTGGAGTTTAAAGACTCGCAAATAGGTAAAAACTTTGATTATAAACCTGGACAGTTCGGAGAGGTAACCCTGTTTAATATTGGAGAAGCTCCAATATCAATCACCTCATCTCCAGCAAACAAAGGCTACCTGGAATTAAGTGTAGCTAATGTTGGCAAGGTTACCAGTGCTTTACATCAGAAAAATGAAGGGGATGTTATCGGTTTCAGGGGACCTTATGGTAATGGTTTTCCGTTTGAAGAGGTCTCCGGCAAAAATATTCTCTTTGTGGCTGGGGGTATCGGTTTAGCGCCATTACGTTCTCTTATTAACCAGATGTTTGCCGAGAGAAATAAATTTGGCAAGATAAGCATTCTCTATGGTTGTCGAATTCCTAATCTGCTTTGTTTTCAGAATGAGCTTGATAACTGGGCGAAATTAGAAAATAGTGAGGTATTACTAACTGTTGACGCTTGTCCTGAAAATGATTGGAAGGGTAATATTGGCGTTGTTGGTTCACTATTACCAAATATTGATATAGATTTAGAAAATACAGTAGCATTTGTTTGTGGACCTCCAGTAATGATACATTTTGTAATATTAGATCTGCTAAAAATGGGTTTCTCCGGAGACAATATTATTACCACTATGGAAAGAAGAATGGAATGTGGTTTAGGTAAGTGTGGGCACTGTAATATTGGTGAAAAATATGTATGTAAAGACGGTCCGGTTTTCTCATATCAGCAGCTAAAGGAACTTGGAGAAAACATTTAAGCAACAGTAATTAAAAAAATACTATTGCTCTGATAAATAAGCATCCTCCCGGAATAATTAAAAATTTTCGGGGGGATGTTTTATATTTACATAATAATATAAAGTTATGGGGATGATTGATTTGTTTTCTGAACTAATTCAGGCTAATTGCCGTCTGTTACTTATCCACAAGCCAGCTATGAATCCAATCACAAGATAGATTGTCATAGAAAGCACACTAAGACTTATATTCGGATTTTCAATTGAGCCCATAAACGCACTTGGTGCATTCATACCTTGCATAAAAACTTCGTAGCCGCCATATACCGTAGCTACAGAATCACCGTTGGTGGATAACATGAACCAGTGCGGTTTTTTAGCCATAATTAATACTGCGTCAATAATGCCGGAAATAACCATTATAAATACCAGAGTTATAACTGTGGCCCCCATGGCACCCTTAGATATTGAACTGAAGAAGAAAGTAACAGAGAGGACACTTCCTCCGAATAATAGTGCTAAACCAAGTGATTTGACTGTCTCAAAAGGTACTTCACCATATATTATCAGTAATGATAAACCAACAATGACATAGCCGAAGATTATCAAAATAGCTATCGAAATATAGCTGGCAATATATTTACCAACTATAATTGTTAAATGTTTAACCGGATTGGTAAAAAGCATAAATCCGGTGTGACTTTCAAATTCACCGGCGATAGCATCCACGGCAAAAAATACAGTTCGTTGTTTTCCAACTTCTTCGATAATCTTGCGGAATTCAACTACACCTCTTGGGTCAAGACCCGGTGCCGGTTCATCCAAAATAAGAATTGGCGGATCATGAAGCAGAGGTTGTGCCAAGGCAAGTCTTTGCTTCATGCCGCGAGAGAATTTCTCTATTCTTTCTTTTTTCCAGTCATTCAGATTAACAAGGTTAATTATTTCGTCAATCTGCTTTTGGAGTTTATTCCCGTTCATACCCCTGAGCCTGCCAAAATAACCAAGCACCTCATAGGGAGTCAGGTATGAATAGAATTCCGGGGTTTCAATGATAGCTCCGATTTTTGATAAAGCTACTGTTGGGTTTTTAGCTATATTTACCCCCTCAATCAGTACCATGCCTGAAGAAGTATATAATAAGCCGCACATAATTTTCAGAGTAGTGCTTTTGCCAGCACCATTCGGACCTAGTAATCCTACTCTTTTATTACCAGACACTGTAAGACAAAGATTATCTAAGGCCTGATATTTGCCATAATATTTTGTTAAATTATTAATTATTATTGGTTCCGGCACTAATTTATCCTGATTATTATGGTGAAATTTAGTATATCACAGATAGTAAGGTAATTTGTATTAGTTCAGTCAACTAATATTGTTTTTTTGTTTTAAATTAGTATTAATAGAATGTGTAATTACAAACTATCGTATTGTTGGTACAGTCATAAAATTATATATACAGTCCAACTGCTCCAAACCGTGTTTGATTTTAGACCTGATGTCCAAATGGACACAGATTGTTTCTACTTTTGGGTAATTGACAGTACTACAGGTCATTACTAAAATTTGAGATAGGAAAAGTTGAGGTGCGGATATGGCAGTGGAGCGAAAAGTTTATCCTAATAATTGGTTACTGTTACTATTTGCTGTTTTTTGGATTTCAGATGGAGGTCTAACATTATGGGCAACAAACCATGGTTATATGGAAGTTTGGAATCAATGGACAATGCTGATTGCTCATACCTGGTTTTTTATATTAATTAAACTAATGACATTGGCTCTGGTTGCAGGGATTATCCGATGGGCAAATGCAAAATTACCTGATGTCACCTTTATAGCTTTAATAATATTTAATATTCTGGTTGGAACTGTTATGACAGCAAATATTATAACAGTGATAAAATCTTAATGCTAGATAAAGCCCCATATTAATAGTAAATATGGGGTGTCTTTTTATGGGATTGGGTATAACTATTGCTATATAATTCTCAAAATAACTAATAACCTTTATTAATAATACCTGTTTTGGTGGTTATGGTGCCGTTAAGCATGATTTTGGAATAAGTATTTACCTTAACATTCAAACTTGGAAAACTGTGCTGATAGGTGTTTATTACCTGTTAGAATTGGATTATTTTAAAATATTACGCTTCACTTATGTATTCATATTTTGTTAGGTTATCAATTATAAGGTAAGTATGTTTATTTTCTTCTGTTATATGAAATATTGGTTTCAATAAATTATCGGAAGTACTGATTAAATCATTCAGGGAGTCTAATTTTATGACCGTATTGTATGTCTCTGTATTTGGTAATTCACTGATATCAATTATTACGCCTTTATTTTTTTTCTTAGCTTTGATAAATTCTTTATTAATTAGCTCTGCCGGAGATGGTTTCGGGTGTTTAACCCAGAAGTTTAACCAGAGTAAATATGCTAATAATATAAGACTTATACCACTTACTGTTATAGCTGTAATTCTAAACTGTCTAACTGATAATCCCATAAATTTATCCGGGTTGGGTACCATTGCATTGCTTGTGATAGTACCAGGCTGGGAATAAATTAAATCATTTTCCTTTAATTCCAAGATATTTCCGGCAATATTTGTAGATATAGTTTGACTAAACAGGTCATCTATCTGGCCATAGGCTGTCTGAGCTACAGTATGGACATCTGCTTTGATAACCAAGTCATTAGGAACGGTAGCTCCGATTTCATTGGTAACTGCGCTGAAAACGTTACTGTAGTAATCAAGGTCAGTGCTATCCAGAGAAAATGATACCGTAAAAGATCCATTTTTTTGTTCAAGAGGTGTAAGGGGGAATATTTTACTCCAAACCCCTGGATTTTCTAAAACTGCGTTTACTTGAATATCGTTTTCTATATTTCTTAATGCTTTATCTGCGGTAAGCTTATACGAGAATGTTAAATCTATCTTGTCAAATAATTTCTTATATATTGTATCCCCTGGTTTTAAGATTATTTCTGATTCTGAGATTGGTGCCATTGGTGATGTTTTGGATTGAGGCGAGGTTAGACTGATAGCCCCGAAGGGTGAATCTGGTTTTAGTTGAACGTAGTAATCAAAACTGCCATTTTGCTCATATTTAATATTACCAAAGGTTGATTGCTGAGTATTGGTTAAATCTTCACTAACTTCAATGAGCGGACCGTTTGATTTGATTATCAATATTTGGTTAAAGCTCTCAAATATCGGGCCGATTCCATCTAATTCTATTGTAGGATAGACATTAGCAGTAATTGTTGTTGTTGGACTTAAAGCAAGTTCACTGGCATCTAACGAGAAATTAGCGCTCAAAACTCCTGTTGTTTTCGTTAATGGCACTGCGATAATCTCTTCTTTTGCTTGAGCAGGTTTCTGCATTACTACCTTTATCTCAAATTGTTCCGATACGTTGGTTAGAGGTAAGTCAGCATTCAGCCCATAGTCAAATGTAAAATAAAGCCGGTCAGCAAAAGAACTGGGATATTTGAGATATGATGAGGGGTCCGCTGATATATTACTGGTTACAGGGTTAATATCAAGAGGAATATCACCATAAAGATAAGAATCTTTGAGGTGAACAATGTAATCAAATTCTCCTTCATGTTGGTAATTTAATGTGGGGATTGTTTCCTCAATCTCAGTTGGCATACGATATGCCCAAAAGATACCAAACGTAGAAACACAAAAAAGAATTATAATTATAATAAGAGCCAGTACTCTAGTACGAGTAATAAGAGCAATATATTGTAATAAGCTCATACCAAATCCACTCCACTATAATATTAAGGGATATTTTATGTATAGTATACTACCTTTGTCAACCGAGTAATTTAGCGATGAAACTTTCTTCTCTTTTGCTGTTTCAGTAACTTTGCCTGTTGGCGTTCTCTTCTTTTATCTGAACTTACTGTAATATTAATGTCTCTTAAAGCACTGCCAATAAGCCAAACAGTGGGAAATCCAACTAATATTATAAATCCCATATTGCTTTTACTGTATTGAGCAATATTTTCTAATATGTAACCCATATAAGGGATATTAAATATTACCTTGGATAAAACGTTAGCTGCAGGTACCTGCTCCCAGTCCGAATCTTCATTGGCATCTCCCTTGGTAGTGAAACTTAGTGTATCATTATTATGTATCGCGATTACTCGATGACTGACAATCTGATTTGGATAATTTGGTGGATTGAAGCTAATGATATCACCAACTTCTATTTGAGCAGGAACAACTGTTTGCATTACTGCCAGAGCGCCCGTTGGCATTACTGGTTCCATACTGCCGCTGTAAACAACAGCCAGGCTGGAGGCGAAGCCAGTTGGCAACAAGAAAAAAAGCACTGTTTCCATAATAAGCAGGCTTAAAACGAGGTTACTTATCCATTTTATAAGTAATTTAATAAATTTTCTGGTATTTTTGTTAAAAAGCAGCATATTTTAATCCGGCTTAATTACTAATGAAAAAGGCGCTCCTCTCAGAGTCGCCCCTCCATCCCCCATATTATTTTTACTAAAAGATTGCGGTTATTTTTCCCTCAAGTTATTGCATAAGCATAAATATGAGGGTCATATTGGTACGATCACCCTGGTATTCGTTCCAGTCTCCTTCGAGGAATTTTACATCCATATCAAATATTACTATTCCAGTGCTGGGTGTAGGTGTTAGTCCTACCAATGGATGAGATTCCAGCTCATGTAGTGAAATCCAGCCATCATGCGGATCATCATCCGGGTCGCCATTGGCAAAGAATGATGCATTATAACTGGTGCCACCATTCCAGATAATTGATTTCTGATGATATTTCATATAAGTGATTACCATTACTTTATCTTTATCATAGACGCCATTACCGGGGGCTAATGGAACATTAATGCCGAGTATGTTGTCTTCAGCGATATTTTCCATATCGGTGTCCATATCAAGCTCTTCGTTAATATTTTCGCAATGAATTTCTACATAATTACCTGCTAGAGAGCCTTCTGCTTTCAGGGATACGTAAGAATTAATGATATCTCCGGGCTGCATTCGCCCATACCATGGTGCTAAATCTGGGTCACTGGGCGGAAATTTATTCTCGTAATGCCAGGTTGCCAGTACGCTGTCACCCCACTCTTCACCTACTCCCTGTGGGTTTTCCAGCCACATATTCAAACCACCGGTTTCAAAAGTATTATCGGTACTAGTTTCAATATCAGTAAAATTAGCATAGATACCCATAACTGCTATTGAAGCAACTGTTGCGATTATTACTAAAGATAATAATAGATTTTTCATTTTTATCACTACTGCCATAATTTAAATACAATATCGAAAATACACTGGTCACCCATGTAAGCATTGGTTGGCCAATCATTGAGTGGTGAAGTGTTAGGGAAAAAGCCGTCTGCACCTGGCCACCAAGGCTCATTATTAAAATACTCTTCTGGAATATCATCCCAGTGAAATGCAACCCTCACCTTACGGAATACACCCTTAGCCCAGGCAGTTTCTGTTCCTAAATCCGGGTGAGTTACTACGGCGTGCGCTGCCATATATATTTGCTGACCAGGAACAGCTCCAATTTCAGATAATGGGATAATATAACTTGAAGTTTCTCTTGGTGGACTAATGGGATCTTCTTTGTAAGGGAATGATCCTGGTGCTAGTTGTGACGGTGGTTTTACCCCAGCATATACTTGTGTTTGTTCCAGTTTCCAATCAGTGCCGGTGGTATCGTATTCCACATATATATTGGTGCTATCACTGGAGATAGTAAGTATACCGGTGGAATACATCTGTCCCCCAACAAGAGATAATTTTATTTCTCCTCCACCATTCAGATATGTAAAATATGAGCCCCAGCCACCACCCTTAACCGTAGTAAGCTCTTCATAGGCAGGAATGGGGCCCAATTCCCAGGTAGTGCAGGCGATATCGCTAAGGCGACCATCAACTTTCAACACATCTTCATACCACACCTTTACGTCAATGAAATCGCTGATGTTGCAGGTGTCGGTTCCGAGACCTGCAACCAATACATTACCGTGCCACCCGCCCTCTTCAGCCACCAATTCCGGCTCTGTAGTAGCAACCCCCACACCTATGGGCTCTATACCAACGGGTATACGGTGGGTAGTACCGTCAAAAACAGTACCATTCAGTGTGCCTGCCTCTATATTTCTGATTCCTTTCCATAAACCATCAGGATCATCAATTAATGGAAAATGAATATAAGCAACACTATCAAGGCTACCGGTGTTTAGCAAAACAAATTCCTCTTCATACCACTCGCATGGCCAAGCATGTTCAATAATAGCCGGGCCGCCGCTAATCTCCAGACAACGAGTTCCGGCGCACATATAGTTTTGTGTGCTGACTTCTGTGTCAAAAAAGCTGGCCATAGTTCCATTAGCTATGGAACTGCCTACCGCGGCTATCAGAATTATTGCTAATATTGATAACCATAAACTTTTCATTAAACTATATAACTCTCAATTTATTACTTTTACTAACTTCATCTCCAGAGGAAAACGGAAGTTTTACTTATTTTATATTTCCTCTTTCCTCTGACGATGATAAATTTTTATCCTTGGGGATAGGGATGATATAAAAGTCATCCCTATCCCTGCACATTGCAAATAAATTATTAAATGTTAAACTATGTACTTGTTACGGAGCTGGATAGTATACCTGCACGCCAGGTGGTAGAGGCTGCTGGAACAGACCAAACTCAATGGTGAATTTGGCGCCATCCAGTTGCAGGGCATTGGTTGGCCAGTCATTAGCTGGTGAGTCATCCGGGAAGTAGTCCATACCCCATTCAGCCTCGGAATGATCACTAATATGCATTGAAATCTTGCCGTAACGAGTATTGCAATTAGGCAGTTCACCCAAGTCATACCAATTACATAGAATGTCGCTCAGATAAACCGTGCCTGGTTGCCCCCAAAGAGGATTACCGATAACGGGTTCAAGATCACCATCGCCATCAAGATCGTATTCGATGAATACCTCAATGTAATCACCCAGAGTGCAATCGGCTCCTAGTGGGCCAATGCCGTCAACCCATACATTGCCGACCCAGCCACCATTCTCTGCGACATCTTCGGGCTCAGTTCTGCCAGTGGGATGCTTCGTATTTGGAACTTCATAGCATTCCAAATCCTTTAAGTGAATATAGAGATACCCAGTGCCTTGTCCTTCACCCGTATTGTGTACATCGAAGACAGCATCCTTAGAACAGCATGGAAATGCTCCGCTGGCATCAATTATCGTTGGCACATTGGGATCATCATATTCGACGTCATTAACACTTACTCTCAGATCAAGCGCTCCCACTTCGAAGGAGTTGTTTTCACTCTTCTCAATGTCTGAGAAATCGGCAAAAGTACCACCGATACCTGCAGCGATTAACGTACCAACAACTACCACGCTTAATAATACGTTTTTCATTTTTATTACCTCCTTTTTTAAGATTTCTTACTTGACCCTCGACCTAGGCCGTACCAGCCCCCCACCTCTCATAGACTTTTTCCCTTAACACCACTATCCTAAGCTGATGGATAAACCTTATCGTATGAGAACATACCCTGAATATTCTGCAAAAGGATAATTTCACTAACAATTATGGGTGCTATACAAAGGGATAACATAACAGTTGCAGATTTACTTTATCCTTTTATCCTTCGAGACAGAGTTTATGCTTTTTCCTGGTGTGATACAGATATTACCTATATACTGAAATAAGATAATGTGGAGATGTGCAGTGCTTCAAGTAATCCCTGGCTTCTAAGCAGGGAAATAATGGAAGTAGGGATAAGAAAAGAAAGGAAGCCGATTATATAAACCGGCTTCCTTTACAAAATGTTTTGTAATTCTGAAAAGATTAAAGGTTTAGAGATTGGGATCTTCTTTGTCTAAAAGCCCATGACTAACTGCTAGTGCTGCCGCTTGGGCTCGGTTTTTAACCTTCAATTTTTCTAAAATTCGTCTCAGGTGAGCTTTTGCCGTGGTTTCACTAACAAAACAGCGAGTAGCGATCTCTTTATTACTGGCGCCTTGAGCAACTAGTTGCAGCACTTCTCTTTCTCTAGGGCTAAGGCTGTTATTTCCGCTTTTATGATTATTTAGCTTGCCGAATTCCTCGAGTGATCTGAAAGCAATCAGAGGGGAGATAATAACGTCGCCGGTGGCCATCAGCCGAATGCATTCAATTAATTCTGTATCTTGTACACTTTTTAATAGATAACCTCTGGCACCAGCGGTTATTGCCTGGAGGAAATCCTCTTCCTTATTTGAAGTTGTGAAAACGAGGAATTTACTTTGAGGAAATTTATTCTGTAAAAGAGTTATGGTATTAACGCCTTCTTCTTCGGATGTGTAAATATCAATAACAATAATATCTGGCTTGAGATCACCCAGTTGATTCAGTGCTTCTGAGGAACTGGCAGCACTTCCAATAACCGAGCATTCCGGGTGTTTTTCGAAGATAGATTTCAGACCATTCCGGAAAATAGAGTAACTATCAATTATAAGTATTGTAATCATTATTTTAAACCTCCTCGGAATTGGTTAGGTGAGTAAGAGGAAAGATTTAAATTAAAGAATATATATTTGCAATGCGTTCAATTATCGTTATTAGTAAAACTCTTTACAATCCGCCAGAATATGTAATTCAGCTATGCGAAAACTATTAGTATATTGATCCGAGGTGGTG
>JAQTVP010000157.1 GCA_028707015.1 Dehalococcoidales bacterium
AATTTCTTCTTTTAAAGAAATATCTCTGTAGAGATTCCCTGTCAATATTTTTTTAATAAATATACCTACTACTATGTATATCCCGGCAGCAACTCCAAAAATAGGCTTGAGGCCGAGTCCTGAAGCTAGACTGCCTCCTAAAAGTGGACCAATACCCGCCCCTATTGCGTTGGCACTTTGTGCTAATCCATAGATAACGCCTTGCTGACTGCCCGATGCTGATAGTCCAACAAGCGCTTGCGAAGATGTCATTATTCCTCCTTGAAGTAAACCGGTCAGTGCGATGAAAATCACCAGTTGAGTCACTGTTCCAGCCCACATTGGAGGCAAGTAAAGTAAACCGGTGATTATACATGAGAATACCAGCATCTTTTTCAGACTAATACGACCGCCTATACGACCAGCGATTGCGGCAGATACGGCAGATATAATACCCATAAAGCAAAAGGCCAGACCAGCCGAAGTTGCTATGGTTCCTTCAGCGTTCAGCTGTCTAATAAAGAGAGGAATCATCGGTAATATCATACTTGGGCCCAGATGAAGAGTGCATAGAACTAATAATAGCGGGAGAATTTCTTTGGACTTGGCTAATTTTAACGTGTTAACTAGTGAATTACCTTGACTATGTACAGGACGTACAAACTTTTCCTTAACAAAGAAGATAACAATAAGACCTCCTGAAAACAGAATGGCACCGGTAATGAAAAAGGCGGCCTGATAGCCAACCGCATCGGCTATAACACCACCAATCAAGGGCCCTATAGTTGTACCTCCGTAAAGTGCCAACGCAATAAGGCCCATAGCGAAAGGCATTTTATCTCTGGGGGTAGAGGCCCCAACAAGTGCTGAAGCAGCGGCAATGGTACCGCTAAGTAAGCCTTGGGCAAAACGCAGTGCAACCAGGCAATATATATTGGGAGCTATACCATTAAGGGCAATAACAATTGCACTGCCGAACATGGCTCTAAGTACCATTGGTTTTCTGCCCCAGCGATCAGCAATAATACCCCACAAGGGGGAACTAAGAAACATAGCAATCCCGCTACATCCAGTTGCGATACCGGCCCAGAAGGCTGATTCCTGATTAGTAAAGTTACCAAGCTGTTGAATGTAGAGTGCCATGAAAGGACTAGCAAAACTGAAGCCGCTCAGTACCACGAACTCGGCAACGAATATCGCATAAAGGTTCTTACGCCAAGATACTGAGACCATACTTAAATTAGTTCCTCTCTGTTGCCGATGGGAAAAGCACAGCCTTTCTTTTTAAAATGATGGGCAGCTATTGAAAAGAGTATTTCGTGTATTGTACTCTTAAATGCTGAAAATGACAATGATATAGGTTAATTCTTAGTCTATTAAGTTTGATGATATGGTATCACCTTAGCAGATAGAAACTATCGAAAATGCCCTATTATGAAATTCTTTAAATTACACCCACTTCTTCATCCCGATACTAATTCGAGTTTAATTCATAAAACCGATCTATTTTTTAGAATCACGGCCAAATAAATATCGGAGCACCTCTTTATCCATTGGAGTAAAACCTTGTCCAATATCTACAGAACCGTTCACTGCATCTTCATATTCTTTTTTTGACATAGCTACTTTAACGATGTAGGGAGTTTGTACTTCAATAATTTCACCATCGGCGATGACATGCTGGCCGCTGGGAGAAAGGATGACGACGCCGGAATCGGTAACTAGGTGCATATTTTCTACTCTGTCAGAGCGTGTTTTCCAGCAAACGGCACGGCAGTTACCGCAGACTACACCCATATGCCAGTTTTCGTTAAATATAGCTTTTCTGTAATCACTGAAGCTATTGTCCTCCAAGGAGAGCATGGGGTCTGCTTTCAGGAGGCGAATATTAAGCTGGTCAAGAGTTGTTTTGTTTTCTGGTAAAGAGTTATCCAGGCGGTAAGGGCTGTAGTTTGACCATTTTCTATCTGGCGAAAGACTCTGATAACCAGAGCAACCGATAAAACAGCAGGTTACGGGTTTTCGTTTGCCAATTTCTTCTGTAATTCCAGCGATTGTAACCTTTTCTGATTCTCTTTTTGAAATCATCTCAACAGGGCATACTAGAGTGCACATTTTACAGTTATCACATGGATTTTCAGCTAATAGGGGATCCTGCTCCAGTTCTGCTGAGGTGATAACAGTACCTAACTCCAGAAGGGCCCCATATTCCGGATTGAGCACATTACCGCTCCAGCCAATTCGGGTGATTCCTGCGGCCACAGCAGCGTAACGGTGGGCAAAATCAGGTAAGAACTCTGTCATCTCAGTTACGTCTTTGGCTCCTTCTTCTGGGCGGTAGTCATTATTAACATCCACTAGTACGGCTTCATGGCCATTATCACGGAGGAAGGCAGAAATCTTATCTCCGATAAGGTAGATAGTGCGGACCATCTTTTGTCTTTCATTCCCATGAGTAAGCCAATCTTTTTTACCGAGAAAATCCCTCAGGTTTTTTTTATCCATTGTGACAGCTATTGAGATGAGTGAGCGGGCTGAGGGTAAAATATATTCCGGATTCCCTGACGGAGGAGAATCCGCTAGTCTTTCCTTAGAGGCAATACCGACTAATACGGCACCGTTTTCTTTCGCAATTTCTTTTATCTTGTTATGAAGCTCGTTCAAATCTAATCTCCAATTGTGGTACTTGTATTGCTAATTATATATTACCATTTGTGATGCTTCAAATTATTAATGTCTGTTTTAAGTTAAATCATAACCACTATTTAGCATATATCGCGAAGCTAAACGGAGTCACGCACGAGTAAGTACGGTTGGACAAACATTAATTAGTGCCTTTTAATAAAGAAGCCCTTATGCTTTAATTAACATAAGGGTCTTTTTAGCTACAAAATATGCTGGGCAGTAGAGGACTTGAACTTCTAATCCCCTGCGTGTAAAGCAGGTTCCCTTGTGCGGATTCAATCAGCCTTGAGCCAAGGGCGTCCCAAAGCTGTTGGAAGGTAGTGGAATCCGGTAAAGCAGGTGCCCTTTGATTTTTCATTTTTCCTCCTCGTATTGTATTCTTTTGACTTGTTGGATAATAGCTTTCGAAATGTCTAAAAGCAAGTAGTTATGGACAATATCATAATATCAGAGAGCTATACTACTTAGTATCTGTAGCTGATATATTTGATTTATTTAGAGCCCATATTCCAATGTTCAAGTACGCAGCGATACTGACCCAGACAATATAAGGGATAAGGAGTGACCCTGCCCAAACCGAAACCCTGAATGAATTAATAATAGTTATCATGATGAGAATCCATAAAACTATAATTATTATGATACCTCCGCCCTTAGACTTTACCCCAAAGAAGACAACTGACCAAAGAGCATTAAACACAAGCTGTACCCAGAATAGGATGAAAGCAATCATTACACTACTAGTAGCTAATCCCTCTCGCCAGACAAGAAATACGGATATTCCCATTAGAATGTAAAGGATAGTCCATACTGGCCCAAATAGCCTGTTAGGTGGAGTATAAGGTGGTTTTCTAAGTTTTTGGTACCAAGTTGGTACCGCTTTAAAGGTAAAAAGACTACCAATACCCCCAGCGGCAAAGGTAGCGACTATACTTACTATTAATTTGATAACGTTCCCACAATTCATCTATTAATACCTACCTCAGCTTCTATTTATTTGGATTAGTTAAATCACGATGGTTTATACTGGTAACTTACAAGGGCTAAACACTATGATTATTCAAAGTAATAATTCCTTCAAAAACTTCAAATTCACTACATCTTCTCTGTTATATTCAAGCAAGGTGCTAAGAGCATCTTCATCATAATCATTAACATATCTCCACCACAACCTCATCGCTTCATAACCATTTACCTCAGTTAAACGCCTATTTATACCTAATTTTCGTTCAACAGCTTTAAAACCACCGTATAAATTGTTTCTCCAACAATCATACATTAAGTCGTGATGAAG
>JAQTVP010000158.1 GCA_028707015.1 Dehalococcoidales bacterium
AGAAGTTATTCTCGGTGAAAACGGGGTTATTGAGGGAATTAAATCTGACTCTATTGTTATCGATATGAGTACTATTTCTCCTCAGGCAACAGTAAAAATAGCCGCTCGTCTTGGGGATAAAGAGGCACATATGCTTGATGCTCCGGTAAGCGGAGGTGAGCAGGGGGCCATTAATGGTACGCTGTCTATTATGGTTGGTGGTGACAGCAAAATATTTGACCGCTGCCAGCCTATCTTTAAAGCTATGGGTAAAAGTATTACTCATGTGGGATCTACTGGAATGGGTCAGACAGTGAAGCTGGTCAATCAAATTCTGGTGGCCGGTACTCTGAATGCTGTTGTTGAGGCATTGATATTCGCCCAAAAATCAGGCGTTGATTTAGAAAAAACAATTGATGCTGTTAAAGGTGGCGCTGCAGGTTCATGGCAATTGACTAATCTGGCACCACGTATCATTAAGCGGGATTTCCGACCCGGTTTTATGGTTGACCTAATGCAAAAAGACCTTAACCTGGTTATGGGAACTGCCGAAGCATTAAAGGCGCCGGTACCTGTAACCAGTCTTATTCACCAAATGTATTATTCACTACAATCAGCTGGTGAGGGCAAGAGTGGTACTCAAGCGCTAGTAAAGGTTATGGAGCGTATCGCCGGTGTAAAGCTAGGGCAAGAAGGATAGAATTAAGACTTATCACTGCTCTCTGGTTCTTGGTATAAGTAGTTAAAGTATCAGTAAAGGAGATTTTAATTATATGTTTGTTTTCTGGATTATTCTATCGCTGTTTTATCTTATATTGGCAATATTTACATTCATTAGTAGTAGACCGATTAAGAATAACTTAGCTTTACTGTCAAAAGAAGGTCCAGATTCATATGTAACAGATAATAAAAAAGGAAAAGATGTATCTCTAAATGAGAATCTATACCGAGCTTACAGGAATATAATTATTACGGACATTGTGGGTTTTATACTAGCTGCTTCCGCATCTGTCATATCAATTATACTCTGATTATATGCCCCTGTAATTAAATCAAAGCTGTTTCTGTGTAACTCAATATTATAGGTTATTAAAAAATAAGGTTCTTGCAACTTCCCGTAGCATTTAGGCATTACTCTCCTCAACAGGCTCTGGTTCTAGTATCTTTACTATCGGCTGTTTTTCAATCCCTACTACTTCATGACCTATTAATACTGGATTCTTAACCGTTCCCGACCTACCAATGTATTGGATTATCCTTTGCTTAACCTGCCCTTTATCCCTATAACTTTCTACTTCGTAGTCATACCAGTTACCAGAACGGGGCGGTATTTCTTTTGCTCTTATAAAACTCATTTATCTCTTTCCTTTGCCAGTTGATTTCTCAATCGCTTGTGATAATCTATCCAGTACTGTATCCAACTTATCTAACTTTCCTGACATATCTGCCATTGTTATATTCAAAGTTTCCATTTTGCTATTAATTTCTGATAATGATTGTTTGTTTTCTCGTGTATTTTCCCTATCCTTCGCATATTTTTTAGCTTTGCCAAGTATCCATAAACTAAGCAAGATTATAAGAACCCACCAGAAAACCACATCTGTATTCATACTGTAATCCAGCACTTGCCAATATTTATATTGTGGGTTAGAAACAACAAATTGTTGAATATCTTGTAGTCTTTGCCCCAAAGCCCATGTTGCATAACCAAAAATAACCAAGTCACCAAATACTTCATAAAAATACTCAAAGAATCTAATGATGCTCGGAAGGTTTGCTCGCCACCATTGCATAGTAGGCTGTGCGACTTGATTCTGAAGAAAGGCGATGAAAGTTCTGAATCGTGCAGTTTTATATAGGAGTGAATATATATTTGAAAAGACCCAAAATAATCCTTTGAAGAAAAGGGCGAAAGCCACCGCCCATACAACTGTAACCAATATGAGCGCAACAACCATATTAATATTAATGTCCATCTTTTCACTCCTGCCAGTATCTTTGACAGAGAGTATAACTTACTTAGACACTTGTTACCATAATATTCATAGTGATATACTCCCGAATAAATGGAGTTTAGTATGAAGGGATATGGTCCGATATTCGGAGTTGGAGCGATAGGGGTTTTATTAATATATATGGGTGCTTCCAACTTGTTTGGTTTATCCCCAGAAATGGCTAGAGGGCTTATATTTATTGGCATTTCCTTGCTCCTTTTCCTGTTCGGTGGGGCAGCGTTTTCTTTTCATTGGATTGCTGGGGTAGTTGTTCTGGTAATTGGTGTAATTGTCTTTTTATACGGTTTAAATCTCGCCGGATGTGCAAATAACACAAACCAGCAATCACTATTACCAGTAGCAAGAGATATACTGCTATTTTAAGTGTCGTTATTTCATACATTGATTATCTCCTTTTAGGCACTACTAGCAACTATAAGTTGCAAATAAGAAAAATAAAAAAACATTGACAAATTATCAAAACGAGATTAAACTCAAGGCTTAAATTACGAATGCCGGATACATTAGCTTTATTAAATGCCCGAATACTAACGATGATTTCTAGGATAACTAAGAATCCTCTACGCTGGGGATTATCAATTGACCAGGCAATGCAGATGAAATACGGAAGAACCCAATCCAATTGCGGTAAATCAGAGAAAGAATTAGGTATAACTTATACGTCGATAAGGACCGCAGTTGAGGAAGCAGTGGCATCCTTCTGTGATTGATAAATGAGGCATCTTATTCTAAAAGAATCTCAGTCTTTTCTCGTTTAATTATTAAACGTAAGGTATAATGGCATATCTTTACAGAGTTACAATATATAAAGTGAGGAATTATCATGCTGGCTGGGATACATTTTATTCTTACTTATACCTGTAACTATGAATGTGATCATTGTTTCGTGTACAGTAATCCTCAGGCAAAAGGGACCTTCACTTTAAACCAGATTAAAAAGGTATTTGAAGAATTAACTAATATTAAAACTGTAAAGCGTGTATATTTTGAAGGTGGCGAGGCATTCTTATTCTATCCATTAATGGTTGAGGGTATAAAAATTGCCCGTAACCAGGGTTTAGAAACTGGAATAGTAACAAACGCATATTGGGCAACAACAGAAGAAGACGCAGAACTCTGGCTTAAGCCTTTACTGGAACTGGGTATCTCTGATCTCACTCTGAGTGATGATTTTTTCCATTCTGGAGACGAAAAAGCAAGTCCAGCTAAAAATGCCTTAGCCGCGGCTGAAAAACTGGGTATTCCTGTTGGAGTTATTTCCATTGAAAAGCCAAAAATAGAGAAAAGTCATGACATAGCGAAAGGAGATTCTATTGTTGGTGGGGTGATGTTTAGAGGCAGGGCTGCCGAGAAATTAATAAATGGGCTCCCGACAAGATCATGGAGAGATTTCACCGAATGTCCCCATGAGGATCTAAGAAATCCGAAACGAATTCATCTTGATGCGTATGGCAATGTTCTTTTGTGTCAGGGATTAAGTATCGGTAATATGTGGCAAACACCTTTATCTGAACTTATCAGTAATTATGATTGTGATTTACACCCAATTAGTAAATTATTAGTTGAAGGTGGACCAGCTCGTTTAGCTAAGGAATGTAGTGTTAAGTATAATAATGAATACGTAGATGCCTGTCATCTTTGTTATGAACTCCGATTAAAACTCAGGGACAAGTTTTCGGAATATCTTGCTCCCAGGCAAGTATACGGGTTATAAATTAACGGCCATAATATGGGGTTTTTTGATACAAATTTGATAAAGAAGACACGTTATTTACTACTTATTACTTTTCAATTCTTTCAACTTTAAGTAAATTAGTTGATCCGCTTACTCCAATTGGGATGCCACCAGTAATTACTATTAGATCTCCTGATTTTGCCAACCCCATTTTTTTAGTAAGCTTTACCGCGTTAGTAAAAAGTTCATCTACAGATAGTGAACCCGGTATTTGAAAGGGGATTACTC
>JAQTVP010000159.1 GCA_028707015.1 Dehalococcoidales bacterium
TAAATTACAGTATGATCTTGCTTGTCAAAAAACTGTTGAACAAGATATGTATTTAGTGCAGATACCATTTTTCCCGGCTACTAAAGCTTATTACCATATGGAAGATATGGCGGCAACGGTTGATCAAATAATAACTCTTTATCCTGATTTGCTTAAATGTTTTGGCTGTAATACATGTACTACAACTTGTCCGCAAAATATTGAGGTAATGTGGTTTATGTCTGATGCCTTGCGAGGTGATATTCGAGAGGTGGCTAATAAATCATTTGATTGTGTGATGTGTGGTCTCTGTGCTGCCAGATGCCCTCAGGGCTTACAACCTTACCATATAGCTCTATTGTGTCGGCGGTTGTATGGACGTTATTTGGCACCCGCCTCAAAACATTTGAATGATAGGGTAGACGAAATAGAAAAAGGTAAATATGACGCTGAGATAGAAGAACTAAAGGAAATGAGTGCAGAGGAGTTAAACAGTCGGTATTATGCGCGTGATATAGAGGCTGCATAATAAAATGAGTATAGAGGGTAAATAAAATGTATCCAGCATATATGCAAGAAAGTATTCGTAAAGTTGAAGCAACCAGAGATAAAAGGTTGAAGGAAACATTACCCCGTATTACTGATGAAGAGAAAACGCTTTTGTTACAGAATAACCATCCTGACTTTATACAAGAAAGCATGCGTGAGTTGCTGGTCGGGCCAAATAAAGGTGAACGTACACCTAATGAATTGGCTGATTTGCTAGAGGGTAATAGTCGGATTAATCCGGATAAGATTAATTTAAATAAAATAGACTATGATGTGGATGTTTTTGTGATTGGGTGTGGGGGTGCCGGAGCATCTGCTGCAATACTTGCACAGGAAAATGGAGCTAAAGTTCTCTTATCAACCAAATTGCGATTAGGTGATGCAAATACTGTTGGTGCTCAAGCGGGAACTCAGGCAGCCGATAGACCCAATGATTCTCCTTTACTCCATTATCTGGACACAATGGGAGGAGGTCGCTTTGCTAATATACCGGAATTAGTTGAAGCATTGGTAAAAGATGCTCCCTCAGCTATTAAATGGCTGGAACAGTTGGGTGTTAACTGGGATAAAGAACCTGATGGCTCCATGCATGAATTATCCGGCGGCGGCGCATCACGGCGAAGGTTACACTCAGCTCGTGACTATACTGGTCTGGAAGAAATGCGGGTTCTGCGTGATGAGATTAAAAACAGGCAAATAGATTACCTTGAATTTTTGCCGGCTGTAGAATTGATACTAGATGATAAAGGGCAAATAGCAGGGGCAATACTGGTAAATTTGGAAACTAACGAGTTGACTTTGGTACGAGCCAAGTCTGTGATAATAGCAACCGGTGGATTAGGGCGTTTGCACCTTCAGGGTTTTCCAACAACTAATCATTATGGTGCTACTGCTGACGGGTTGGTGATGGCTTATCGTGTCGGTGCTGAGATGATATTTATTGATACTATGCAATACCATCCTACCGGAGCTGCGTATCCGGTACAGATTCTGGGGCAACTGGTTACTGAGAAAGTAAGAACTCTGGGTGCTCAGCTGGTAAATAGTGATGGAGAGCAGTTCATTATGCCTTTGGAACCGAGAGATGTGGTTGCCTCGGCAAATATTCGAGAATGCCAGGAGCGTCATAAAGGTATAGATACCCCAACCGGAGAAGTTGGGGTATGGTTAGATTCGCCAATGATTGATACGATACGTGGTGAAGGAACTATTGTACGGGAGCTGCCAGCTATGGTTCGTCAGTTTGAGCGTTTTGGTATTAATATAATAAAGGAACCAATGCTGGTTTATCCTACTCTGCATTATCAGAATGGTGGAATAAAGATTAATGCAGATGGAGCTACCACTATTCCTGGTTTGTTTGCCGCGGGGGAGTGTATGGGAGGAGTACACGGAAGGAACAGGCTTATTGGCAATTCAACTCTGGATTTATTTGTTTTTGGCAGAAGGTCGGGGAAAGCGGCGTCTCAATATGCTAAAGAGGTAAAAATAGGTTCTTTAACTCTGGACCACGTACGTAAATGGCAAAAAGAACTTGATCAGGCCGGATTAACAAAAATACGGCCAATATCACCATTATTGTTACCTGATTATGCTCGGCAACCTTATGATTATATGTCTGATTATCTTAAACAAACAATATCTACAGGACAGCTGAAAATAACTTAATACTAATTAATAATGGAGAGATGTTATGCCACTGCGCAATCAACGGAATGTTAAAGAAGTTGAAGGTATTTTAAATGAAATACTAAATACTCACAGCCCGCCGGTAGGACGATGTCGGTTACTTTCCAGTGGTTTTAATCCTGGACATGCATTGAATATCATTGAAGACATTAGCGGGCATAAAGAATGTATTGGTTGTGGTAATTGTGTGGATGTCTGCCCGTTTTTGTCTCGTGAACCATCACGCCGGGATAAAACAGAACAACGTACATCAATGGCACTGGAAAGTATAGTAGGTGAGGACTGTGATCAGTGTGATGCCTGTATTCTGGTATGTCCTCAAGTAGATACCACTATTAAAAACTATGTAGTTAATCATCGCATGATAGAAGTAATGTCTCGTCTGGAACAACGTATTGGCGATGATGAGGAACTCGATTTGGACCTGTTTCTAGAGGAAGCCATTGGTCAAGTTTAATCTCTACAATAGAGGTAAAATATGGAATTTGAGTTATCAGAAGAATTAAAAATGATACAAAGTCTGACGAGAGACTTTGTTAACGAGCAATTAAAACCCCTTGAGCGGGATATTTTGGGGCGGGCTGCTGACTTGAGTGATTCCCGGACGTATTTACCATCTGAGATAGAAGAAAAACTTATTAAGATGGCGATAGATATGGGATTGTGGGGAGCAAGTATTCCAGAAGAATTTGGGGGCGGTGATCTGGGTGTTCTGGCGAATTGTTTAATTGAGGAAGAACTGGCTCAGACAGTAATCCCATTTAATCTTGGAAATGTCACCCCTATTCTTTTTGACTGTAATACTGAACAAAGGAAAAAATACTTGTTACCAGTAATTAATCGGCAAAAGCAGGCTTATCTGGCACTAATGGAACCTGGGGGAAACACTGAATTATCCAGTATGAAAATGAAATTTGTAAAAAAAAATGATTGTTATGTGCTAAACGGAAAAAAAATATCTTTTTCCCGAACAAGTGAAGATTATTTTGCCATAGTTTTTGCTGCTGCTGAAGAAGGAGGTGGAGTATCCTGCTTACTGGTGGATAAAAATACGCCTGGATTTACTGTGACCGGCGGACAGGAAAAGACCGGATGGCAGTCGCAGATAAAAGAGCCATTGCTATTAAACTTTGAGAATTGCCATTTAACTGCAGAGAATGTGTTAGGGGATAAAGGTAAAGCTTTTTCTCTTGGGAAAAAATGGTTGCCTGTCAGGCGGATTATTAGAGCTGCCAGATGCATTGGAGTAGCCCGCAGATTACTTGAAGAATCTACTATTCGGGCAGAATCATGGGAATCCTTCGGACAGGTTATTTCACAACGGGTTAGTGTTGAAGCTGCTTTGGCTGATATAGCTATGTTTATTCATGCCGGTCAGCTGATGACTTACGAGGCTGCCTGGAAGGCAGATAATGGGGAAATAAAACCAAGCGAGACAGCCCTGCTGAAGCTATTTTCTAATCAGGTACTCCGTAGTGTTAGTGATCAGGTTGCTCACATTTATAATGGGCCACCTTATATTGCCGGTTTGCCTATTGAACAACTGTGCCGACAAGCTCTAGCTACTAGTTCCACAGATTTCGCATTAGAGTTGCAGAGGAATATTATTGTAAAAGACATATTAAAGGGAGTAAAAATATAATTAGGGGGAAATACTATGGTCAAAAAGGTTGATTTGCCATTAACTGATAAAACCTTGGAGGATCTGAAGGCTGGAGATAAT
>JAQTVP010000160.1 GCA_028707015.1 Dehalococcoidales bacterium
GACGATAAAGTCGGACTTTGGGGTGAAATTAAGCTCGGCAGGTAAAAACTTCTCTTCAGATGATTAAAGACAATATCGAAATTGACAGCCCAATCTCAACTATGCTATATTTCGCCCGTTGGCAGCGTAGCTCAGTTGGCAGAGCAGGGGACTCATAAGCCCTTGGTCAGTGGTCCGAATCCACTCGCTGCCACTTATGTGTTTCAACTATTTTTACTGATTCGGTCTTGGGTATTTTTTATTTATTGCCAGTCTCTCAGCTTCAGAGTAGTTTGGTGATACCCAAGTGCACTCCCATGTTATATGTTCAGGTGCCATCGAATAGGATTGCCGCATTTTTCTGACCCATGTTTCAATAGCATTTGGTGGTCTTGGAATTTTTTCGTCTGCTTCACCATAGAAGAAATGCGTCCCATAAACCCAGCCGTTTGGAGTTAAGTGAATCTCATCGTCTGTGCTATCGCAAGACATCTTATATTTCTCCTAATTATCTAATACTCGACCATAGGTTCAAATCTAATCACTACCACATTCCCATTTTCATAGTTAAATTATTAGCTTCGTTGAAGATTACCAGTGAGTGCTGTACGTACAGCATCAGCAATTCCCCGGTCATCATTAATATCTACATGAGCCTCTCTATGCTCTCCATCAGCCATAGTATCCACCACATAGTTAGATGAACCATCTTTCTTGACTGTCTGCTTGATAAGAATTACCTTCTTATCCAAAGGATAGATTCTAACACCATACTTATTCTTCATAAATCCTCCCTATTTTTACTATTAGACTACCTTAAGTTTCCTCAGTATTCTCTAAAACAATCTCCTTCCAAATTGGTAATAGAACATAGCCGTCTAATTCATTGTCAGACAGTGGGTAGGTAATGCCTGTTAGTCCATGATTTCTCAATTGAGACCCAAGTGATGAGAGAGCACCTCCAACCGTATTTGCTGTCCAACCTGTTGCTTCTACTTGTTGCGGCCAACTTTTATCGTCATTTCGTGCTATGACACTTAATACTGTTTTAGCTCCTTCACTTAGGTCATTCCAAACTGAAAGCACTCTTTCTTTAGTCCACTCCTCACCTGATACGGGTTTCGCACTTATGTAGGACTTTTTCATGTCTTTTATTTCACCAAGTTTATTTAGGATAGGGGCCAATTCTTCTACATCTCCTTCTAAAGTAATGGTCATTTTTGCCATATTTACCTCCAAATCTTTTGTACTGTCTCTACTATAATACTAGGAGAACTGTATTGTCAATATATGTGACACTCTATATTTAAAATAAATATCTTTTCATTAAACATAGTATCTGTCTAAGAAGCTATTGACCTTCTCCCGAAAAGGACTATACTCGACGCACTAAACGAGAATAAGGAGAAGTCCAATATCTAAGAATGAATCAAGTTAAGAAAGAAGACAGGTATTCCTCTATTCGATTTATTTCAGCGTGGTCAGTGCCTCCGATGACTACCTTACCATTCAAATAAAGCTGTTGACAGCAATCGAACATCCGATATATTGTTAATCCAAACGATTAGGCATCAACCAAGGAGGAAAGAAATGGATATGTGGTTAGTCTTTTACTGGACTGGACCCATTGGTGTTGGGATTTTCTTGGTATGTCTAGGCACTATGATTTTACTTCTTACAAAAGCTGATGAGATAAGCAAGCGAACAAAGGCAATGATGAAGGAAAAAGGATTAGAAAAGAAGTGATTTACGGTAGCATCCCTCATGAGCCCTTGGTCAGTGGTCCGAATCCACTCGCTGCCACTTGTGTTTTGAGCCTGTATGTTACTTACCGAAAATCTTCCAAGCAACAGGAATCACTATTACGCAAGCGATAATCATGAAAATCCACCATGTCCACAGCGGTAGCCAACTTGCCAACAGTACACCTATACCTACCCCACCAAGAACTTTAGCTGTGACGTACAAGAGAGCATAAGGATTTGATAGATTCCTTAATTTGTCTACTTTATTAATGTACCAACCCATTGTAACTACCTCCTAAACCAATGTCTCAACTTATATATTATATCGCATCTATAAAGTCTTGACCTTTTTAAATCAAGTCGCTGCCACCTTTACATTTAAAACATTGTTAACAGAGCAAGTCATCAATAAATAAACAAGCTTATCCGTACGTATATTCTGACTAGTTCATTCAAGCAGCATTTCACCAAGTTTTAGTAGAAAATCTGTTTATTGCCTTGCTTTCCGACGTAAGGTTTCTTGGGTAAGCTTAGAAAGTGTTACAATATTAGAAAGTGTTACAATAATGGTAGGTAGGGCATCAGTGCGTATAATAAACGATAAAGGGACCGTAAAAAGAATACTTACCGACTGGGGCAAGGTTCTATTATTACTGCTAGACGAAGCTGCTGTGGTATTGCTCGTTATAGTGGTACTACATTTCTTCAAGATAGCGATTCCTTTGCCTACTACGATTGTTCTAGCGGTGCTACTTGGAGCCTTTGTTTTCGTAATACATGTGGCTGTCATCCCTATCTTTCACAGAAGGATAGTTACCGGTTCACAAGGAATGTTGGGTACACAAGGTAGGGTGATTACATTATTGAATCCGGTTGGAACCGTTATTATAAAGGGTGAGTACTGGAGAGCCAAATCAGTCGAAGACAATATAGAGGTTGATGAGAACATAGAAGCAGTGGGTATAGATGGATTAACGTTAAATGTTAAGAGAAAAGGGGACTAGCATAAATAGCCTATTAGAAACCTGTAATCAGATGTTCGAAGGTCCGAATCCACTCGCTGCCACTTATTATTGACCTTTTTGGCATTTCCAACCGATACAATAAGTACTATATAAAGCATGGACATTGAGCTTGTATCTAAAGTTATCTTAATAACGATATACTCGCTGTTCTCTATTATTCGTATTGAATTTTACCGGAGGACGAGAAAGGCTGGTTATAAAACCGTTATCGAAGAACGTAAAAAGTACTCAATTTGGCTCAGTATATTCATCTGCTACACGGTATTTACTTTTTTTATATACATACTTTTCCCACAAGCACTGGTATGGGCGAAAGTCTCTTTGACTTTTTGGCTACGACTTTTAGGCGCTTTAATGGCGGTAGTAGCCCTGCTATGGTTTATTTGGATACACCGCAGTCTAGGTAATAACCTTTCACTCAAAATAAGCATAAAAGAAGAACAGGAACTCGTTACCGGTGGGCCCTACCGCTGGGTTAGGCATCCAATGTATTCGGCATTCTATTTGCTGCATTTAGCCGTCTTTTTTCTAACAGCAAACTGGTTTATCGGTGTTACCTGGTTGGTAGGATTAACTGTTATCATTCTTCTAAGAGTAAAAAGAGAAGAAGCTATGCTACTTGCTAAATTCGGTAATAAATATAGTGCTTATATGGAGCGAACCGGTAGGTTCGTTCCGATCGTTAGAAGAAGATAGTATTGATAGTTTATTTAGGCTACAAAGTACAGCTACTTTCGTTCATCACTGGTCCGAATCCACTCGCTGCCAGTTAGTTTGGCACATTAACACGTTCGGGTAGATTATCGGAAATACTAACCTTTTAAATGTATCTATTTCATATGCTCCATCAGTTTATGGATTGGTTTCGGCTCTTTTCCCTGTAACACCATAGCGAAATTATTTATTCTTTCTTTAGTTAATGAGTCTATGTCGTGCCATCGAATAGTAAATTCTTCTTCAGTCAGCCAAGTTTTCCGGTAACTGCTAGGATCTTCAAATATTACGATATTATTTTCGTATCCAATCAGGATAACATAGTGGCCGTCATCATTATCGTGTTGCCAATCTTCTAATGTCATATACCTCTCCGCCCAAGCTTGGACTAGTACAATAACTGGGTGACCTGAGTCTACAAATTGTTTCACTTCGCCTAAGGTGAAACCA
>JAQTVP010000161.1 GCA_028707015.1 Dehalococcoidales bacterium
CAATAGCATCACGACGTATTTTGTTCTGCTATTCAACTTGACATGCACGTCATCCTTAGACCCGGCCAGTATCCGCTGTTGGATTTGATGTCCTTCTACCGGTTTTATTGGTAAGCGTCCTAGAATCACCATAATTACACTCACAAAATAAATAATAATAACCGCACACGCCAGAATAAGGGGTAAACTACCTAGTAATAAAGAAGTACCCATGACCAGGGCAATTATTGTAAGAAGCACCCTACCTGTATCTGTAAGACCACGATTGTACTTGGTATTACTATTACGACCAACTGGCGATCTGTTTGCGTTCTTTTAGTCTCTATCGATAAGAATTAGTACTGGTAGTGATACCGGTACGGATAAAAGATAACCGATATGTGGGGACAATAATAAGGTAATAGCGAAAAACATAAAGCATTCTGTCAGTACATTGATGCTAGTATTAAAAGGCCAATGCCACAGGAATAAATACCAGGCTATCAATAATATCGGGATAAATGATAGATTTACAGGCGAGATTATTGCAACTGCTACTAGGATAGCAGTAACGTAAATCTTTAAGAAAAAAAATAAATACCTATTATTGTGAATGGTCATACCTCTAATTTGGGTACTGGGACCTCTTCTAGTACTCTTTCTGTAATTATCTTGGGGGTAATATCGTCCATTTCAGCCTCAGGTTTTAATTTTAATCTATGTTCCAAAGCGGGAAGGGCGAGGTATTTAATATCATCTGGAATAACGAAGTCACGCCCATCCATAGCAGCTAGCACTCTTGCGCATTTATATAATGCTATGCTGCTTCTGGTACTTGGTCCTGATAGGATGTCAGGATCGTTCCGCAGTCGGGTAACGATGGAAATGGTGTACTCCAGAATATTTTGTGAAACGTGAACTTTTTTAACTAATTCCTGTATTTCCAATATTTCTTCTAGTGTGGTTACGACATTAATATCCGGATTATCAATTCGGTCAATGTTCCCCACTATTTGCTGTTCTTCTTCTTTTGAGGGATACTCACTTAATACCCGCAGCAGGAACCGGTCCACCTGAACATCAGTCAGTGGATATGTGCCTTCACCGCCGGATTGAACTTGCGTTGCGATTACCATAAATGGCTTTACCATAGGGTAAGTTTTTCTCTCAATTGTAACCTGATATTCTTGCATGCCTTCAAGAAGGGCTGATTGTGTCCGGGGAGTGGTTCGATTTAGCTCATCAGCGAGCAGAATATTAGCAAAGATTGGTCCCTCTATGAAATTGGAGTCTCCACTGGGTGTATACATGTAAAACCCGGTAATATCAGCTGGCATCATGTCCGGAGTAAACTGAATCCTTTTGAATCTTCCTCCAATAACTTCGGCAAAGGTTCTGGCCAACTTGGTTTTGGCGGATCCCGGGTAACCCTCGATCAGTACATGGCCTCCGGCAATAAGTGCCAGAAACAACGTTTCCTTAATTTTGTCTTTCCCAACAACAATCTTGGAAGTCTCTCCCAGAATTCTTTTATATACTTCAGCTACTTTCCCATTATTCAACTTACAGTTTCTCCCTTCCTAAAATTGTACCAAAATACAGTGGCAAAGATTACCGCTATTATACCAAGCAATGCATAAGGATTTGATAGCGCCACCTGTAAACTCATTATTCGTTCTTTAGCAGTATCAAGGGGCGCTTTTACCAGATGCGAACTATCGACAAGGATGTTATTTATTTCGCCTTTTTCCTGTGTTAAATATTGAATAAATTCCTTATTGTTATCCCGGCTCAACATATTATTGATAATAATACTGGAATCTGACACGAGTTTAAGATTGCCTTCACCCATTGTAAGCTTAGCTGCCACTACAAGTGGACCCTGCGACTCTCCCTGTTCCCATGCGCCGTTATCATTAATATCCAGAAAGCTGGAAGTGGAAGACCAGGCGATTACCTGATCCGTGATAACATTATTTAAGGTTGTCGCATGATTCAGCGTAATAACGGATATATCTCTTTCCTTTACTTGTTCCACGAAGTCGGTTATGCGGGGCATAGATTGGTTCTGATAACAAAAAAGTGGATCAAGCAAGGGTTTGCCACTAAAACGGGCATTGACCCCGAGGTATTTTAAAACGGTGTTTCCATAACCAAAGTCGTCCATCAATAACATGGTACCACCGTCATTAATGAACTGCTTCAATATGGCCAGTTCTTGATCGCTGTAATCAATACCGGGGATTACTATTAGCACGCTCTTATCAGGCGATCCGGGAACCATGTCCAGAGAAGAAATAACGGCTACGTTCGATTCGTTATCGAATGTTCTTATACCATTCCATGCTGTATTAGTCTCCATAAAATCTTGAAACGAGGGGTAGAACCATATGCAGACCAGTGATACAGCTGTTATTAACACTACCACTAGCAGTAGCGTGCTAGATAGTCTCATTTCTCGATTCCCTTCTCTACGTTATTTGACAACTGCCTGCTTTTTTCCACATCTTCCTCGGTGGGTCTAAAGGGAGAATATAGTAGTCTTTCTACCATGCGGGTTAGTTCAATAAAGTAACCCGCAGCCGGACCGAGTACTCTACCATTTTCTTTAGCAAACTCGCGAAGGGTTTGCCCGGGTTTTAATAGTGTTGTGGCCATTTTCTGGACCAAATTGATTGCTAGACGGTATAGGGATAGGATTACGGTTCGCGGTTCCCTGTATTCCTTACTGCTCTTTTCACTATTCGATAGACCAATATCAGTTGAAGCCGTAGCACTCAAGTCGTTGCTATAGACTGGTGATGGCTCGGTTAGGGCTTCTGGTCGCATTGTTCTTTTATCTGGATAAACGCCGAACCTTTTTTTCAATACCCCGGGGAGATAAATGCCGAGAAAAACCAGAATAACCAAAATTCCGCTGCAGTTTATTAAATTTACTACCACCAAAGTTCTTGTGTTAGCCAGCGGAGCATTCCAAGGCTCCTCTGGGGTAACTTTTATTACTAAATTCTGCGATCCGATAAAACTGAAATCCCATCCTGTCCTAAGATTGTCTTGGAAAGTACCGTCTACTGCGGTTACTGCATTAACCTGATGTTTCCCCATACTAAATTTTATTGAGGCTCTGTTTAATGGACCAATACTGGAGTATAACCTGCCGCTTAAATCGATACCACCCGGTATTAGCGCTATCTTCGGTATATCTAGATCTAAGATGGGGTTTGTCAGAGTCACGTTCAGAATGGTGCTGGTAACCACTGGTGCGTACCTTTCTGCTGCTGCTGCCGAAGCAGTGATATTGTGGTTACCCACTTCTATTTGATCATTCAGCCTGATATTTATCCCGAATGTTTGTTGTGCCTCAATTTCGGAAATAAAAATATCGTCAAGGTAGATTTGAACATTTCTTTTCGGTAGGATAGGGGACTGACCGTAATCGAAAACCCCGGATATTTTAGTTTCTACTCCGGGATAACTGTTTTTATTTAGGATTAGTTTAAGTGTAGGCTCGTAGAATAATACCTCTACCCTTATCACCGGGCTTAGGGACGCCAGATATATGCCGATATCGTGGTTTCTGGGATAATAAATTGCCTGCACATCAAGCTCGTGTTTGTACCAGTATGGAATCTGAAGTGTACCGCTATAATGTCCGGAAGTATTGGTCGTAACGGTAACAAACTGTGAACCATTGAGAGTAATATGCACCTGCCGATCGGCAAGCGGTAAACCTTTGGTAGTTAACAATCCCGAAAAATGGATATAGTCTCCGACATAAGCATTCAGGGAATCTATCGTTAAGGAAAGTTCTGTTTCTCTCAATTGCTCAGCGGTAACTGGTGAACTCTTTAGTATTTCCTCGTACAGGGTAAGCATTTCTCTTATTTGGCCGATTTTGTCCAAGACCTCTTGATAAGATGT
>JAQTVP010000162.1 GCA_028707015.1 Dehalococcoidales bacterium
ATAATTCCGGTCTCCTGTCCCCTATAAAATCTACCTCAAATTCACCAGGTTTAAAGACAATTCGTTTCTGCCTTGAATCGGTAAGGTTGATTTCAGCATAAATTATTTCTTCCTGGTCGCTGCTTGCTTCCATAAGCGTATCTCCCCAAGCATCTATAATTTTACTAGTACCTATGAAATTTGTACCACGTTCTGTGCCAACGCGGTCTACTGCCACCAGATGCACCTTGTTCTCAAAAGCCCTGGTATTAATGACATATTTGGCTACCTTTTCTCGCCCCTCTGGCCAATTGGTGGGAAGAGCCAGGATATCAGCTCCTAATAATGCCATAACACGTGCGCTTTCCGGGAAATTACAGTCATAACAGATGTGCAATCCAATATTACCTATTGGAGTTTGGTAGACTTGAAAGGCATCATCGCCTGGATTTACAAATCTATCTACACCGAGGAAAGGCAAATGGTTCTTACGGTATTTCCCAATTAATCCATTGGGGGATATCAAAATTGCGGTATTAAAACAGCGGTCGGTATTCGGATCAATTTCGAGTAGACCGGCAATTATATACACCCCAAGTTCTATGCAACAATCTGCTAATTTATCTATACTGGGGCCGGGAATAGTTTCCATAAATGGTATTGCCTCTTCCCGGCTAGCATATACATAGCCGGACAGGGCACATTCCGGAAAAACTATCAGGTTAGCATCATTACTAGCAGCAATCCTTGCCTCATGCAGCATTTTCTCAAGATTTATTTTTTTCTCCATTATCTTGGGGTCCATTTGTACTGCTGCAATCTTTACTTTTTTACTCATTTTAATACCTCAAAGTATTTTCCCCCAAGTATAGCAGTTTGGGTGGTATTGTAATAATTATACATTTAAATTATCTATTTATATATGTTACGCAACTTCTATGATCCTAGCTATAGGGAAGGTTCTAAGATTAGGATTTGGCTTGTGGGTAATTGGCCGGCGGTAAACTCAGCTTCATTCTTACTTGACTTTACTGCACTTGGTCTGAGTTTTACCAACTCATCAATATCGTACTTAGGGAAAATGCATTTTTGATTACGAAAATGCATGGGGATAATCACACTGGGTTTAATCTTTTCACATAACACTAGTGCTTCGTCCAAGTCAAGTGTTGCTTCAGGTCCACCAGTAGGGATTAGAAGCAAGTCCACATGACCTAAGGTTTGCAGGACACTATTGTCCAAAGGGTGACCTAAATCTCCGCAGTGACACACTTGAATGTTATCTAGGGTAAAGTTGAAAATGGTGTTATTACCTCGCTGCTTTCCGGAAACTCTGTCATGGTAGCAAGGTGTGCCCGTGAACTCAATGCCTTTGACTTTATGCTTGCCTGCCTCTTGAACAATCTCTGGGTTTCCTTGTAGGTCCCCAGTGTAGTTATGGTCGCCGTGCTGGTGGCTTATGGTAACAATGTCTGGCGATTCCTTTACTGGTCCGTAGCTGATCATATCCCGGAAGCCTGCCTCATACGGATCTGTAATAATTTTGAGTCCGCTTTGAGAGGTGATAAGGAAACACGCATGGCCTAACCATTTAATCTTCATTTTACTCTCCTTAAGGTTTTCTGCAGAATTTGATTGATATTCTACCAACGTCATAAAAGATTGACAAGGTTTGATTTTCTGAGGATGAGATAAGATTTAACAGTTCGTAAAATAAAGTAGCAATATAGGAAAACCCGTTTGTAATACATGTTTTCATTTAATCTTATATAAAGGCTATTTATTGATAACTGGAGAAAAGCTTCTATGCTCTGGTGTAAGTGAATCATCTTTGGTGGGTCTTGGGGGATAGTTCCGAACTTTTCTTCTAGAAGTAGGAGCTTATATTAACTTTACATAATATGAAAAATAAGGTATGGTAATATTATTAACTATGGTAGATAAAATACGATGGCGAGCGTACGAGATGTCTGTCCAATGATATATACAAACATTCTACACCATTTTCTATTATAGTATAGAATATAAAAACATCAATATACTGAACGTGTTACGCTATTAACAGGATGCATTATATATATTGGTGTTTTGGTAGGAAGTATATTAATTTCCGATTGGATGTTTAGGAAGATTATATAATGCATCTAAGTGTAAATGAACGGCACCATATTCACATAGAACATGACAATTCGGGCACAAAATAATAATATTATTTGCTATATCTGGATCATTATGAGGAGAACCAAGAGGTCTAATATGATGTACTTCAGAATAGGTATCAGTATTTTGCGTGTCAGGGTCGTGCCGCAAATTTGACAACGGTTTTTGTGTAACAGTTTAATATCACGTGCTAATCTTGTGTTATCGCATAAATAAGCCTAGTAATTCTAGGCATTTTACAAGAGGAATTCGGAAGTTGTCAAGAGGATATTATTATATTCTCTACTAATTCCTGTTTGTTTATCCATTTAATACTTTGCCCTTATTACCGATCGATAACTAAGGGATTGCTTTGCCTGTAAGGTTACTGGTTAATTGCGGTGCTGTATTTTATCTGCCGGTGTGGCGAAAAAAACTGAAGCTACTACTCAGTTATGTTTGGCTTATAAGAATAGATAGGTTAAGCATTATTTCCTTAGCCTATTTTACCAGCGCTTTGCAGCTTGTCGGCAACAGATTTCATGCCAAGTTCTTCTAGTTTAGGTCTGGCAGGCCAGCCAGTATTAACATTCCAGCCGCGCAGCTCATAATATCTATCCTTGAGCGCTTCCCATTTGGGTATGCTTAAAGGTTCGGATAACCTCCGGACATCGCCGGTTGTTTCCTCAAACCAGACGTGGTTGATCGTATCATCATCTCTTTGGCGTTTTTCCCTCAGTATCATTATTGCTCTGCGCAAGTTGTAGATTCTTTCGCCTGCTTTCCATAACTCATCTACATTCATGTCAATTCCTGTAACTGATGATAGGAGTTTACTTTCGAAGATTCTTATATCCATTTCAGGAGGATGATAAAATTGACCTGGCATACTGGCAAATTCACAGATAAGCAGGGAGTTTCTCAGCGATTGATGATTTTGAACCCACACGGTTTCGCGTTCTGTTTCCTGGTATATATTCTTATTCTTTCCTTCGCTTTCTCCAGCAAGATGGCCACCAGGGACCCCAAACCAATCGGCAATCTCTGTGTTGTTGCCGAAGCCTCTCCCTCGAACGTGCACGTAGTCATGGCATGAATTAAACGGGTCTCTGGTATCAGTAGCCCAGTGCAGCGCCTCTGCCACACCTCTTATATGATGCGAAGTATTACCCCAGGCTGGAAAGTTTAGGTCATACAGTTCTACTGCGCTCTGCCCAAATTGCTCAGCAGCTCTTGCCATACCCTGAGTGAAAGGACTTGTCCCCTCTGCAATGCCAATTAGCAGTTCTTCTAAAAACTTGCGGTGCGCTTTTTCACCTCCATACTTTGGTTCAGAGCGCCGATCTATCATTGGAATAGAAGATAGTCCAATATCTTCTTTTTTCAATATGCCCATCGAAATGGATTGCTGAAGGAACCGCATTAATGCAACTAGCTCGAAATTATTGATACCCAGCTTCTGGGATAATATGTTTCCTTCCCACATACCTTCGGTGCTATCGCAGTTAAAATGTCCGTACCAGTAATCTGCACACATTGCAGAACCTTTACCTATACCGGGGATGCTGTAGAAGCCATTACATTGAAAGGGACATGCGTAACAGCCGGAGAAATTCTTCAGATATTTCTCCTTCATCTCCTTTTCAAGAGTATCCATAAATAAAGGATATCTTTGTATTGTATGGGCTGCTGCTGCTGTCCAATCTCCGGCTGCTTTTCTATGACGAATTAGCTCCATAAAATCATCGGGTCTGGCAATCTTAAGGGTGCCGGTTCCTCT
>JAQTVP010000163.1 GCA_028707015.1 Dehalococcoidales bacterium
ATAAATGGCATGACCTTGTTTTCGATGACCTAAAGGAATGGGTGAAGAAGAATCATGAAAGGCTGGAATCGGGTGAAGAACTCAAGGGACGAATGTTCAGATACCGACTTAATCAAAAGACCGGAAAATACCAGGTGAGGCTGAGTAGTCGAGTAAAAGAAGCACTATATTCGTATTAGCTAGTTAAGTTTCGAGGATTAGATATTGAAATACTTTTACATTGAGTTTCGATTTCACCGATATCCCAAAAACTACCTGAAAGGTCTAATAAATGAGGTAGCCCACGAATTCAGTGTAAAGGGAGCCCTAAATTACAGACCGGTACCTCACATGACTCTCTATGGGCCCTCTCAAGCAAGATCATTAAATAGTATATTTTCTAAGATAGAGAAGGTGGCGAAACGATATACCCTAATACCTTTCGAGGTATGCGACTTTGACTTTAACAAGGGTAAAACGGTTATCGGGTGTCGAATTCACGCCTCCGTTGAATTGGAGAATTTACGTAAAGAACTGGCGTTGGAGCTAAACAAGATAGTTAAAATAGGTGACCGCCAACCTTGGGATAATGATGGGGATTACTGGTTTCATACGACGATAGCTATGAAGGATATAGACCGGCAGTTTAGGGATATCTGGCGCTATGTGAATGACAAAGAGAAACCCCATATTAATCAGCACCTGGTCCGGGTTACCGTTTTAAATAACAAAAGAAAAATCGAGCGTGAATATGATCTAATGTTTCAAAGATGGTTGAGCCGCAGAGAGGCACTAAGCAAGTATCTGTGGCGGAAGACGATAAATCGATTGCGAGAATTGAAGGGCTTGCCACCTGAGCCTGAGAAGCGCCTTTCCATAATAAAACGGATGAAAAGGCTATTCAGGTGGTTATAGTAATCATACGTTATAGAGTGGAACAAAAGGAACATTTTCAGATAGCGTATCAAGTTATTAATTTAGAAGGAGTTTGTTGAATGAGAAGATGGCTTGAAGAATTTAAGAAGCCCAATCGTAGTAGAATACTATCTTTTTGGGGTCCAGTAGGAATTGCTCTCGGAGTTATATGTATTTTGAATGGCTTTAGCATAATCGAAGAATCAATCGCGTTCGAAGCGAAAAATGGTATAACTAATTTGATTGCGGGAGTTATTTTATTAGGATTGGGGTTAGTAATGACTTTGTTAGTTCAAGAAAAGATAGGTTTCGCGCGTGTCGGGCTTACAGCTGGTCTTGCGATATTTTTTTGGGGTATTAATATCGGATTTCTTCCATTCGGATGGATCCCGGTGACCTTGGGAATAATATCTTTAATAATGGGATTCAAATGGGCACCCAAATAATAAACTACCATTTCTTATACTGTGCAATTCTCTTGTGGCAACGATTAAATACTCTTACAATCAATGCCTCTGGCAAACAAGAAGGAGATAGTCCAGGTCATCCGGATTGCCTGGATTGTTGTCCGTCTGCCTCAATGGTTATCATTGACACTCATCATTGGAGAGGACTAAAATCCAGATTAAAAGAATGTAACGAACAACAGACATATAGGGGAATTACTCAGCCGGACAGATGATAGAAACTGTTATAGATAGTGTAAAAGTATCACGAGAAATATCTTTGTATATGGTAACTTTGCGTGAAAAGCAAGGCAAACGGTCGTTACATATATTCGTAAAATTTGATGAAGCAAAGGCAATAGCATCAGCTCTGAATAATGTGACAGCAGGCGAGCTTGGTTGGATGTATGATCTACTAAACCTTGTTATTAAAGGGCTCTCAGCAAAAGTTAGCATGATTATTGTCTCAGAGTGTAACCGATTGAAAGATAAGGCGTCTTTATCTTTCAATGCTCAAATACTCATTGTTAATGGTGTTAAAAAATTCACAATTGTATGTCATGCTCCAGACGCTATCGCCATTGCCATTTTAACACAAGCGCCAATTTTCGTTGAGGAATCAGTTATGGATATGTCGTGTAGTGACAATTTAACTCAAGCTCGCGTTAATGACCTATCATGGGTAGTGGCAGAAAATGTATTTGAGTTGAAGTCTGAGGAAATGCCATCGCCCACAGAAATGAATCGTATGTTATTATCGGACGAGGTTGATATCATTGATCAAGAAGTGGAATTGGTGGTCAGCGAAGTTCGTCATGGTATTTTGTCCTCTCCAGGTATGTTAATTCTAACTGATAAGCAACAGAAATGGTATCTACCCATCTTGATAGGGTGGACTTCAGCAAATATCATAGACGATCTTATTCACAATATTACTCTATTAAATTCACATCAGCTGCTTTGTAAAATAGTTGAGGGATGCCGGTCAGTGGTTAGCATGGCCTTCATTAGTGATTTTAGAGAAAACGTATTGAGAGCACAGTTGATATTCGGAAGCGGAGATAGACGCTTTGGGGTTGAGTGCCGTCTCGCCGATGCGATTATAACGGCTCTAACTGCTAGTGCCCCTATATATGCAAGGGAATCATTATTAGACAATAAAGGAATACTGCGTGGCGAAGCTCATAAAGATTAGGCTAGGCTCAAATCGTATGTTAATCAAGCTACTTAGTCAACCTAGATTATTTACGATATGACTAACCCGGATAATGAACCGGTAAGAATCCTTAAAATGAGAATCTAGCACTCCTCTTTGCTTATGACGGGTTATCTTTTTGTTAAAATCCTCCGTGGTGTAGAGAATAAAAAAAGGGGATAGCCCAGGTCTTCCCCGGACTATCCCCTAAAAATGGACACGAAAAAAGGCAAAGAAACCCCTACTGCATAAGAGGTCGCTTTGCCTGTTATTTTATCCCCCGTTACCGTGGTTGGCTATCTACTTCAGTGGGTAGACGTTGCCTTATATCAAACCGAGTAATTATCCCTTATTCTTACTCCCTACCCCGTTAAGCGTTTTATCGGTAGCCCGCAACTCGCTGGCACTACCGCTTGTGGACTAGCCCTTGCCCGTGAGCCAGTCCACAAGTCGGTTTTCAGGGGTATCTTTCAAAACAAGGTAAGTCGTTACCCGTGAGTCCTGATATTCAATTGTCCAAAGCCTTGCCCCAATCTGCGATACGCTAGCACTGGTCAAGTCCTGCAAGAGGTTTTCAACCCTCTCACTGTATATATTGCCGAAAATCTGAAAAACGTTACGCAAAAACCAAACTTTTTTGGGAGATTTTATAAGCCTTGCTTCTTTGCCGGTAAAGGTAGGCTCTTTCGGTAGGGGTAAGAGGGTAGCCGGCATACTTCTTGTAGGCAATCTTCACGAACTTGTGAGGATAGCTTTGCAGGGTAAGCCTTGCGTCAAGTCTATCCGAAACGTCAACGGCTTTATTATCAGCTATCATCTGATACAGCTCTATCTGATTGCCCTCACTGTCTTGAATGAGTTTATCAAGGCTATCTATCTTGACGGCTTTGGGACACTCACGATACAGGTCTTTTGCTTTGCATTTACGCCGTTGCTCATTGGTGCAGCGACCGCAATCAGTCCCGTTTATCCGCCTGTATTTGTTCCGCCAGTATTGGGCTACCTCATAACAGGCTACCCGTATCAGTCCAGCTTCCGTCAGTTCCTTACCGATTGCGTCATACTTGGCTTTGACCTTGTGCATCGTGAGCAAGAGGTCATGTAAGAAGTCCTGCCTATCCTCTGGTCTTACTCGTTTAGTGAAGCCCTTTGCTATCTTATAGAACATTCCCCAATCGCCCTCAAGGTGGCTGTAGCCGTTACCGTTACCGTTACCGTTACCGTTACCATTATTACCGTTGCCGCTGCCTTGATACTGGTCAATCCGTGTGGTATATTCCTGAATATCTAGCATTGTGGACACGCTCCCTTTGTTAGATTTGCCCTGTCTGGTTACCG
>JAQTVP010000164.1 GCA_028707015.1 Dehalococcoidales bacterium
TCAATAGTTAATTGTTCCATTTTGGGTAAATCTCTTGTGAATAAAGACAAAGCCTCATTTATATCCCGTTGCAAAACCAACAAATTCAAGCCTTCACGGAATAAAATTGCCGAGCTATCAATTACGCTTAGAAAACTATTAGTAACCTGTTGCACGTTGTCCAATTCGGATACTATATCATCTTCTATATCGTTGAACGCTTCCCATAACTGGATTTGCATATCAATATATTCTACCGCTTGGGTAAGGGCAGTCTTACGGGATTCTACAATGTCGGGATTAGGGTCATTTACGGCACGAAGTTGGCTAATGTAATCAGCTCGCCTTTGTTTTAGGATGGCGATTTCTTCATCTACACGGGTTTGCATATCTCCTATGTCGGCTATTTTATTGAGTAGCCCTTTTCTTATTGCTTCGTGTTGTCCTGAAAGTTTCTCGTAAGAGTAGGTGACGGTTTGTAAATCTTTTATGGTTTCATCCAATGAGATAGATTGCCCATCTATCTTTGCCTGTTCTACTTTGGCTTTCAGGCTGGTTACAAGGTCTATGTTTTTCTGTATCTCCGAGAATACATCATCACTATCTGCTTGGACTTCCTCTACTATCTCTTGGGTATCAGAGGCAAGGGCTTTAGGAACTAGATTAGATACTTGTTCACAGGCGGTCATAGGTAGAATCGTGAGTAGTAGTGCGATTAAAAATATCATATACCTTTTCATTTTATACCCCCGTTGGTTATCTATTGAATCTTAGTTTATCCATATAGGTCTTTTCCATTTTGTGGCAAAAAGCAGAGATAAGGCGGAAAATCCAGCATAATAAAAACACTATGAAAGCAATATAAAGCACATATTTAGTTTGTCTCCAATATGCCCAGTATTCTAAATATATTCCGAGTCCGAGTAAAACTATGCCAAGCACTAACCATTTGGTAGTTAGTTTTTCAAATTTGTGTTCTAACTTGCCCCACTTAAAGCCGATAGCATATCTTTTCTTGGTATTCAGTTTTTGTGTCTCCTTGTCAGGTAAGTATAGGGGCTACGGAATGGTAATGGTTGTTTAGTAAATCTCCACCAGTTTTGGGTAGCTTCTCAAATTTCCTGTCGTATTCCAAGAGGTTAAAATCTACATCGCCATAGATACTACTTTTAGGGTTAGTCTTTACCATGTCAAGTATCTCGTTGATGTAATGCCCATCAGGGTGCTTGGAGTTCCCCCATTGATATAACTGGCTTAAAATTAGGAACGGTGATGCTGGTTCTATCCGCCATTCCCCCATACCTTGCCCTGAAATAATATTGGGTTTTCCCTCAACCAACACGCCGTCAACTGTAACTGATATGGTCTTGTCTTGCAAGCCCTTACTCCATATAAAGTCAGCAACGTGGCACTTACAGGCACTTGTTATCATCTTGGCGTAAATCGGCTGGTAGTTTCGCCCGACTTTGCCACCATAACGGCTGTTGAATTTACCTCCGATGCCGTTGGCTATGTCTTTGGCTATGCCCTTTACCATCGGGTTATCGGTGGTCTGCTTTACCTGATAAAACTGCGTCATTAAATCATGAAATGGCAGTTTGTATCCTTTGGGGATATTGATAAACCATCCGTTTGACATTTCAAAGTCGCCCCACTCGTATTGCTTTAACTGGCGTAATTGTCCTGTCGTAATCAGGGCGGGTATTTTACCGACATATAAAAACGGAGTTATGTCTTTTGTTATGCTTAGAGTTCCTTCAAGTAATCCCCATGAATATTTATCAGGCATTGTCTTTGAGGTGTAAAAGCGTGCGTTACTCAAATCGGGTAACTTAGCGATAAAACTAGGATATGCGGAGTTAGTATCAAGGTCGGTTACTTCGTTCTCATTCCAGAATCCAAGTTTATAGGTGGCTCTCCATTCTTGCCATGCCACATCTTCACGGCTCAATTTATCCAGTAAACCATCGGCTGAATGGGGCAAGTCGCAAGCTCTAGCAAACGATACCTTATCAAGCAACGGTTCATATACACCTACTGGACTTGGTAGAGCCGTAGGAGTAATCCCGAATTGCTCATAGGCTTTGACTACCTCACGCCATAACTCGTATAGTTCGTGGACTTCGGTTATCTCTTTATCAGAGTAGCGGGATAGTCCGTAAATATTGACTTCGTTTCGCTGGTTGCCACGAAAGCCATAACCGATTGATAATTGTCTACCCGATGAATAGAATATCTTTTCGCCATTGTCCAGTCTGACTTTATCGGTTGTCTCTATTTCAGCCTTTGCCTTGCTTGGCAATAAGGACATAAACGCATCAGTGAATTTATCAATATGAGTGACAACAGCATAGTAACAAGGTTCTAGTAAGTAGGTGATAGCATCACTCCAATTGCTAGTTAGTATCGTTCTTCTGTCGCTACAAGCGAATAATACTTCGTTGCCTTTTATCTCTGCCGTGTATGCTAGTATGTCCATTATGAATAACCTAATGCCTTATCCCTTGCCCGTTCTAGCCTTGCCCGTTCTTTCTGGTCGCCTGCTTGTATCGCCTTGATTATCTTGGCGTTGTATTCCTCTCTTATATCTTCAAGGTGTTTACTTTTTCTGCGGGATTTTTGGGCTTTCCTGTCGCCAACACTCCATCCACTACCCTTGGGGTGATGTGAGCCTTTATGTGGCGGTGGTTTGTATTCACCTTCGTCTATAGCCTTTTTCCTGAAATCTTTTAGCATCTTCCAGGGGTCTTTCTCCCAACCCCTATCAATGTATAACTTGCGAAGGCGGTCTATAATCTGTTTGTTAGTTAAGCCACGCTTTCGTAATCCACTAACATATAAGCCACGCCAGCGAATAAGGTTTTGCAGGTATGGAGTGGTTCTCATCTGTTGCATGGTGTATTGCTTGGCAAATTCACGGGCTTCCGAATCAAGGAATCCCTTGCCTATGAGGTAGTCATATCGGTAGCGGTATAGGCTTCTAGCCATCGTGTGTAACCTCCTGTGTGTCGGATGCTATGACATATTCTACACCAGAGGCGGTTTCACATTCTAGTTTAGCTCGGCTGGATGGTTGCGGGAAGTTGATTAACAAGCCGTTTTTAATATTCAGGGTTCTCATATACTTGTTGAGTTGTGAGGCGTTGTCGGCAATCAGTTTGTCGGTTGCCTTGAGTTCTATGATAAGCCATTCGTCACCGTCTTTAACGAGCAGGTCTATTTCGCCTTCTCCGATGGTATGGTCTTTATAGGTTACGGGGGTTATCCGTTTGCTTTCATAAGCAATACCTTGAAGTCGCAGGGCTACCTCAAAAGCCTTGTGGTAGATTACTTCATCCCATCCACTACCCAAGTCTTTGTAGATGTCCTCTGCTATTGCTTTACATTTGTCTAAAAGGTTCATGGATTACACCTCTTTATATAAGTTGGTAGCCACTTACAGTAGTGCCAAATATGGCATGATAACCAAGCCATAATATAATGCTTGTGGTTTCCCAAGATTTCTCTATGCTCGTCATGTTGGAATATGATACTAGCGGGAATTATTCTTATTACTTGATACATTTTATTATTCCCCTTCCCTGTCTATGAGAGTCATGGACTACTCCTAACTTAATCTATTGGGTATCCATAATGGATTGCTTTTTACGAATAGTTTTATACGTTCCTGTTTGTAAAACTCAAAGGGTATTTGTCCTTTATCTTCGGGAGTTCTTAAATCAACTTCACGCAGTGGTTTGAATGAGCGATGTAAATATTGAGTATAAGCCGATACTGTTTCACTCCCATGTCTAATGGTTTCGTCTACGAGTAGAGCATCTTCCCATTCTTCGGGGGTAGCGGATATTTCTTGCTATTCTGTATTACCATGATAAGGGCA
>JAQTVP010000165.1 GCA_028707015.1 Dehalococcoidales bacterium
TGGAAAACTTGATTATCTTGAGGAACTGGGCATTAATACAATCTGGCTATTGCCATTTTATCCGTCTCCGTTAAAAGATGATGGTTATGATATTTCTGATTACACTAGTATTCTGCCGGCTTATGGGGATATGAATGATTTTAAAAAATTTATTGAAGAAGCGCACAACCGTGAAATTCATGTAATAATCGAACTGGTTGTTAACCATACTTCTGATCAGCATCCATGGTTTCAACGGGCACGGAGGGCAAAAATCGGCAGTAAGTGGCGTGATTATTATGTGTGGAGTGAAACCGCTGAAAAATATAAAGAAGCTCGTATAATATTTAAAGACTATGAATATTCCAATTGGACTTGGGATCATTTAGCCAAAGCATATTACTGGCATCGGTTTTATTCACATCAGCCGGATTTGAATTATGATAATCTGGCTATTCAGAAAGCTATATTCAAAACAATGGAATTCTGGTTAAAACTAGGGGTTGATGGATTGCGGGTTGATGCTGTTCCTTACCTGTTTGAGCGGGAAGGTACGAATTGTGAAAATTTACCTGAAACTCATGAGTTCCTAAAAGAATTACGTTTTCGTATTGATAGAAAATTTAAGAATCGAATGCTTTTAGCTGAAGCTAATCAGTGGCCTGAGGATGCTGTCCCGTATTTTGGAAATGGTGATGAATTTAATATGGCGTTTCATTTCCCTCTAATGCCACGTCTTTTTATGGCAATTCGTATGGAAGACTGTTTCCCTATTGTAGATATTCTCAGTCAAACACCTAAAATACCTGAAACCTGTCAATGGGCGATATTTCTGCGTAATCATGATGAGTTAACATTAGAAATGGTTACTGATGAAGAGCGTGATTACATGTATCGAGTTTATGCCATTGATCCTTCTGCACATATTAATCTTGGAATTCGGCGCCGGTTGGCACCGTTGCTAAATAATGACCGAAAAAAAATAGAACTGATGAATGCATTGTTATTTTCCCTGCCTGGGACGCCGGTTGTTTATTATGGTGATGAAATTGGTATGGGAGATAATTTTTACCTTGGTGACCGTAATGGTGTGCGTACACCTATGCAATGGAGCCCGGATAGGAATTCTGGCTTTTCCCTGGCTAACACCCAAAAATTATACTTACCGCCCATAATTGACCCTGAATATCATTACGAAGCAATAAATGTAGCCAATCAACAGGGTAACCCTGATTCCTTATTATGGTGGATGAAGCGTATTATTGCTTTGCGAAAGCGTTATAAAGCATTCGGCCGCGGGAGCTTTGAGTTTCTACAATCTGAGAATTATAAAGTTTTAACATTCCTGAGGCATTTCGAACAGGAGAACATTTTGGTAATAGCTAACTTGTCACATTCCGCACAACAAATAAAACTAGATCTCTCTCGATATACAGGCCGTAAATTACTGGATTTATTCGGACGAATAGAATTTGATCCGATAGGTGATAGTAAATACTATTTTACTTTAAGTCCTTATTCTTTCTACTGGTTTTCAATTGAGACACAACCAACTGAATCACTTAATCTAAGGACTTTCCCTGCGGAAGAAACCAGGATAATTCCGGTAATGATACAAAATAAAGTAAAAATATTTGACAAACGAAACTGGTTTATCTTGGAAGCAGTTTTGCTGGATTATATAAGGGGTAATAACTGGTTTCGGGGTAAAGCTAGAGATTCGTGGGCAGCGCAAATACTCGATGTTATTCCAATGCAGTTGAAGAAATTTATTTCTTATATTATATTGCTCGAGGTAAATTATACTGAAGGTGAATCGGAAACATATGTTCTACCGCTTACTATTGTACCAACTGAACAAGCAACCGATATTTTAAATAAAAATCCCAATGCAGTTGTTGCTAATATTAAGCCGCGAGGTGAAGATAAAGAATATGTTATTTACGATGCTATGGTGAATATTAATTTTTGCGAGTTTATTTTAGAAGCGATTAGTCAAAGACGTCATTTCAAAGGGAGAGATGGCGAGATGGTGGCCATACCCAAAACTGCATTCCGCAGTATGCGAAAATTGGATAAAATAAGTCTGATACCTTCTAAAATAAATGTTGAACAGAGTAATACATCTGTTTTCTATGGGGATAAATTGATATTAAAGCTATTCCGTAAAGTCGAAGAGGGAATTAATCCTGATGTAGAAATAGGGTGTTTTCTTACTGAAAAGACAAAATTCGATAATATTGCGCCGGTGGTGGGAACTTTGGAATACCGATATCAGCGACGCAAGGCGATAAGTCTAGCAATTTTACAGAAATATGTACCTAATGAAGGAGATGCATGGCAATACACATTAGAATCGTTAGAGCGATACTTACAGAAAGCACTGATACATCCTACTGTTCAAGTTCCGCCGGTTACTCGGAAACATTTGTTGTCGTTACCCAAAGAGTTTCCTGAACTAGCTAAGGAGAGTATCGGGCCTTATTTAACTTCGGCCCAATTAATTGGGCAGCGTACTGCTGAGATGCATGTGGCGCTAGCGTCAGTATCTGATAACCTGGATTTTGCTCCGGAACCTTTTACTGCGTTGTACCAATCTGCACTCTATCAATCTATGCGTAGCCTTACTGTCAGGACATTTCAGTTATTAAGGGAACGGCTAAGTGATTTACCCGAAAAAACAAGGGAGGAAGCGAACCAAGTTCTTGGACTAGAGAAAAATATTATCGAACGATTTCAATTAATACGCAGGAAAAAAATTAATGCAATGCGCTTTCGCTGTCACGGTGATTATCACCTGGAACAGGTTTTGTATACAGGTAAGGATTTTTTTATTATTGATTTTGAAGGTGAACCGGAGCGATCATTGAGTGAGAGAAGATTAAAATGTTCACCTTTACGTGATGTCGCCGGTATTATTCGCTCTTTTCATTATGCGGTTCATAGTGCTTTATTACGTCAGGCCATGATAATATCCAGGCCAGAAGATGATGTGCCTTTATTGCAGCACTGGGCACAATATTGGTATACCTGGGTTTCGGTAGCTTTTTCATCTGCATATATTGATATAGCTACAAAACAAGGGTTGATCTCAGATAATATTGAGCAGTTAGGGATTCTCCTGGATGCGCATATTCTTGAAAAAGCAATTTATGAGATTGGTTATGAGTTAAATAACCGTCCGGATTGGGTAAATGTGCCGCTACAGGGGATACTACAAGTGATGGAAACTAGTTTATAAGTATTTAAAGTTTATTATTCTGAAGGGTTGTATAAAATATGGCAGGGATCACGGATAAGAAAATAAATCAGAGTAATGGGGAGAATAATATTATTCAGGATATTCGTTATGATGTAGCAAATATTACTGATGATGATCTTTATCTGTTTAACGAAGGATCGCATTATCGTTTGTATCATAAGTTAGGTGCACACCAGATGAATATTGGTGGTATTGAAGGGACTTATTTTGCTGTTTGGGTGCCTAATGCCAGGCAGGTTTCGGTAATTGGAGATTTTAATAAATGGAAACGGTTATGTCATAAACTAAAGCAAAAAGGTCAGTCCGGTATCTGGGAAGGGTTTATCCCCGGTTTGATTAAAGGTGCTCTTTACAAATATTGTATTGATTCTAATCATAAGCGTTACCGCGTAGAAAAAGCAGATCCGCTTGCTTTTTTTAGTGAAACGCCACCAAAAACAGCATCTATAGTTACCTGTCTTGATTATGACTGGGGAGATAAAGATTGGATGGTGGACAGGCGGAGAAAAAATAAACTTAGTTCGCCTATTTCTATTTATGAAATACATTAAGGTTCTTGGAGGCGG
>JAQTVP010000166.1 GCA_028707015.1 Dehalococcoidales bacterium
CGGCACCTCCCGTAATGAGAATATTTTTGCCCTTATACTCACTTAGATATTGCTTCATACTTTTTCTCCTTTAGCATTTCTTCCAGCTATCTCTTCTTTCCAGGTCAATAGTAGTCCTTCTTTAATGCTTGTTTCTGGATTATATCCCAGAATCTTTTGAGCTTTTTCAATATTAGCCCGGCTATGCCTGACCTCTCCGGCTCTGAGGTCGGCGTAGATGACCTTGTTCTGTTTGCCGCTGATTTGGTTAATGATGCTGACAAGCTGGTTGACACTATTCTCTTGCCCTGTGGCGATATTAAAAATTTCCCCCACGGCGGCGGGGTGAGTTGCTGCCAGAATATTCGCTCTAACAATATCCCCAACAAAAAGGAAGTCCCTCGTTTGTTCTCCATCACCGTAAATGGTGAATGGCTTTCCCTCTTTGATTCTGCGGGAAAATATGGCGATAACGTTAGGATATGCGCTGCTTCCCTGTCTGGGGCCGTAGGCGTTAAAGTATCTCAATGCCGTTATGGGAAGACCATGAACCTTGTGGAAGGCAAAACAGTATTTCTCAGCCGCAAGCTTGCTTACTCCATAAGGGGATTCTGGGTTTATGGGGTGGTCCTCATCAATTGGGAGATACTTGGCTTCTCCGAATATAGCCCCCGAAGATGAATATACCAGTCTTTTGATATTTGACTTCGAGCACACTTCAAGCAGATTAATCGTCCCTGCTATATTTACCTCCATATCATGATGGGGGTCTTCAATTGATTTTACATTCCCTACATTCGCAGCGAGATGAAAGACAAATTCAACCTTAGCCACGACTTCCTCTAGCAGTTCTTTATCGAGGATATCCCCTTTTATAAAGGTGATGCGTTCCATACTCTTCGAGAGGTTGGTTAACAAGCCCGAAGACAGGTTATCAAGCACAACCACTTTATTTTCAAGAGAGAGCCTGTCTACGAGATTAGAACCAATAAACCCTGCCCCGCCAGTGACGAGGATGTTTTTCCCTTTAAGTTCGCTTCGCTTTTGCTCCATTACGTTTCTCCTTAATAGCCTTCTCTAAGATTATCTCCAGCTCATGAGCTATCTTTTCATAGCTGTAAGTCTGACTTATGTGGTTCAAGCCGGCCTCACCCAGTTTCTGACGGCGCTCCGCTGACTTAAGCAGAGAAACCACCTCCCTTGCCATATCAGCAGCGCTGGTAACATAAACCATCCCGTGGGACTCGCCTGGAAGCAAGGTTGTTATCCCGCGTAGGGCGGTAGCTACCGTTGCCTTGCCACAAGCTATATATTGCATTATCTTGGCTGGAAAGATGTCCATAGTGGTATCACTGATAATAAAGGTGTTGATGCATATTGTAGCCAGGTTTATATATTGAGGCATAGTCTGGTAAGGCTGAAAACCAGTTATGATAACCTGCCTTTTCAGGTCTAATTCAGTGATAATTTGTTCCAGTTCGGGGCGCTGTGGTCCATCGCCGACAATCATGAGTTTTGCCTTTGGAATCTCCTTTATCACCTGTGGGAACTGGCGGATGAAGCCATCCAGTCCGCTAAATTTAAACAGAGTGCCAATAAAAACGATAACCTGGTCATCCTCATTAAGCCCCCACTTTTGGCGAACCTCAGAGCAGTCGACCGAGGGATGGAATAACTCGGTATCTATCGGGAAGGGACGCAGCTTTACCTTAGACTCAGGCGCACCCATATTGGTTATATATTTTAAATATTGAGGAGTGTTAGGTAAAATCATATCTACCCGGGAATAAACCCTCTTCTCAAGAATCTTGGTTATGGGACGCAGCACAGGATTGGGCACCAGTATGTTGAGTATATCTATAGACCTGAATACTACGGGGATATTGAATTTTCTGGCTAAATGGATAGTTTGTAACCCATTGGTAGGAACAGAGTAGAGCATTATAGCATCAATGTTCTTTTCTTTAATAGTTTTTTGAATTTCCCGATAATGGGTAAAGGCAGCGGATATGCGGCTTAAGCCCGGAATCTTAATGAAACCGGGACGCCTTAAGCACACTGATGATCCGGAAAAGGCTCGCGAAATCCCATTAAACTGCTTGGTTCTCAGGCTTCCCAGGTCAAAAAAACCGTCTCGGTGCCAGGCGTTTTCATAATCTATAGCAAAAACCTGATGACCCGATAGTGATAAAGCCTCGGCAAGGGAATGTATGTCGAACACTACTTTGGCTAACCAATCAACCTCGTGAATAAATAGGATATTCATCCTCGCCCCTTCCTTATATTCCCTAGGAGCATGGATAAGCCCTTGAGGCTAACCTTTAAATCTCCCATAGAGGTAGTGTGCCGAATCCGCTGCCACGCGTAGGACGGGCGTAGATAAAACTCCCTATAGGCTTGCTTTACCCAATACTTAATATCATCCCTGCTAAGCAGGCTGCTTTCAAATACAGGGGCCAGTTCTCTGCCAGAGCCGGAACTGGCATAAACGAAGCTTTCCCAGGGAATATTATCACCTTTTCTGCCATCTAAGTATAAGTTATAAAGTTTAGTCCCCGGGAAGGGTGTGGTGACGGAAAATTGGGCAAAGTCGAGCTTTGTCTTCTTGGCAAACTGTATTGTCTGCTCGATGGTCTCGGGGGATTCTCCGGGAGAACCAATCATAAAGTAACCTATGGTTTGCAAACCGACCTCTTGGCTGAGGCGAACTGCTTCTTCAGCCTGCTCTAAGGTAGTATCCTTGTCTAGAATATTTAATATCTCTTGTGAGCCTGATTCTATGCCGTAGGCGATAGAATAGCAGCCAGCTTGCTTAATATGGCGCAACAGCTCCTTATCTACCAGATTAACTCTCGTCTCACACGTCCAATCTACTTTCAGCCCTCTTTTTATCATCTCGTCAGCTATAGCGTAGGCTCGCTTCTTATCCAGCGTGAAGACGTCGTCATAAAAAGCGAACTCTTTTATACCAAACTTGCTCTTATAGTAAGAAACATCATCAGCTACCCTTGCTGGGCTTTGGCCTCTAAACTTATTGCCGAAGATAGGTTTCGAACAATAACTGCATCTATAAGGACAACCCCGGCTGGTTATGATAGCGGCGAAGGGAAGCCTCCGACCATGAGGAGGGTGCGGCCGGTAGCTTCGCCAGGGAAGTAAGTGATAGGCAAGGAAAGGCAGAGAATCCAAATCAATGTTTTTAGACCTTGCCGGATTACTGACTACCTCATCATCTTTTCTGTAGCTAATGCCCGCAATTCCGCTTAACGGCTGTCTGTGCTCTAAGGCTTGCAGCAACTCGATAATGGTTTCCTCCCCCTCTCCCCTAACTATGATGTCAATTTCGGGGGCGGTAACTAATGTTTCTTTAGGGAGTAACGTAGCATGGACACCGCCAAGGATTATGGGCAAATCGGGGTAGGCTTTTTTCAGGCAACGGGCAGTAGCTATAGCCGTGCTTATAGTAGGGGTCATGGCGGTAAGCCCAACGACATCAGCCTCACTTACCAGCGGAACCACGTCCTCCGGCTGGAGCTTTAATGCGTTAGCATCTAGGACAGTTACTTGGTACCCCGCTCTTTCCAGGACAGCTGCTAGTAAGGCTAACCCAAGGGGTGGTTGCGAATATTTAGTGGATTGAATAGGACTTACTAAAGCTATCTTAGACATCCCTCTCTACTTGTAGCTATAGGCTTTTTTCATCCACTCAATAGTTCTGGGTATCCCCTCTTCTAAGGGAACCTCGGGGTTGTGGTTTAAGTCCCTTCTCGCCTTAGAGAAATCCAT
>JAQTVP010000167.1 GCA_028707015.1 Dehalococcoidales bacterium
TAATGAGGTTGGCCTTATGAGAATCTTCAGGGTTGTTAGGACGCACGACGAAAGCAAGGTATCAGGGACTGGTCATGTCGTCGATGGTGTGGTCTTTGATGATGGTATAACCGTGATTCGATGGAGGACTGAAAGGCCGTCCGTAGCAATCTATGCATCATTTGAAGATTTTCAGAAGATTCATATCGACAGCCATCCAATGAATGAGACTATTGTGGACACTTTTGATGTTGACACAACACAGTGGAGGTGAAACCATGACTGACGCGAAGAAACCGGGCATAAACAGTGAGAGCGAAGCGCTAAATAATCGACGATTCGGGAAAGATGATCTGTACAAGCGACCAAAGACAAAAACCGCTAGACAGAATCCTCCGAAGCCTTGAGGAGAGAGGCAACTTTTATAAAGACCTCTCTCATTACTTTGTTCTATGAAACTTTGTTTTATATCGAGTTCCATCTTACCAACCCCGCCGAAGAACGAGGATGGAGAGAGGTCTTACGGCGGGACAGAATTTTTGTGTTACGAGTTTGCAAAGCAGTTCTACAATAGAGGCCACGATATAACGCTTATTTGTGCGAAGGACTCGTATACCATTGAAGATTACGGTAAATATGACAAAATGAACGTGATAGAGACTATTGAGCCATTCAGGAAGTTTACTGTTGACTGCGAAGAGCAGATGTATGCAATGTATAAAGACACATTGGAGGAGAACAACTATGATTGCATCCTCGATTTTGGTCATGGAAAAATTCATGCGAGAACAAACACTCTTACGAATACGCTGAATATGGTTTGGCACAATTGCACCGAAAACGTAATGATGCCGGATCATAACAATGTCGCTCTGTCAAGCTGGCAAGCATCAGAGGTTAAGGAGAACTATGGCATTGATTGTATACCGCTTGGCATGGGTCTTAACGAGTTAGAGTACAAACCAGTAAAGGATATTTCTGATCGATTTTTATTTGTTGCAAGAATAGATCCGCGGAAAGGACTGCATTACGCCGCAAAGGTATGCGCTGAACTTGGTGTGGAGCTTGATATTATAGGGGGTATGCCGGCAGACGACCATCCTATTTTTCAACACTACCTGAATGATACGCTCTCTTTTATTAAAGAACACAGCAATTTGCACTATTTAGGAGAAGTATCGCAAGAAGAGAAGATTAAGAGGATGCAAGAAGCAAAGGCTACTATTCTACCTTACATGCCAGACGCTCACTCGTTGGTGTTGATTGAATCCATGCTATGCGGTACACCAGTTATTGCATTGAATGAGGGTGCGTTTGTCGAATTGAATATTCATGGAATTACTGGATTTAATATGAACCGACCTGAGCAGATGCGAAATGCGATAAAGGCTATTGGCATGATTGACCGAACAACTGTTAGAAATTATGCAATGGATAAATACTCGTATAAAACTATTATTCCTAGGTATGAAAAAATATGTCAAATGATAAGCGGTGGGTTTAGATGGTAAAAACAAAAATCTATTTTAGCCATTACATATGGACTGTCTATAACGAGTACACCAATGTTAATATTCTAAGTATTAGTGAAAATCAGGTGAAGGTTGCCATTGGAAATATTATCGGTGAATTTAAAATAGATAAGCAGATGTACGACAACGTAGTTAAGTATAAAGAGAAGAGTATAGTAATACGTGTGGATAGGCAAGGGCATCTTTTTTATATAACCGAAAGCAATGAACGAGATTTCGTGATAAAGAAAGAGGTACGATTAAAGCGTGTAGTTGTATCTAATGATATTCCAAATGACGTTGAGAGGATTTATATTAGTAAGCGAATCGATGCGTATTGCGATAAAGACGTAGTGGATTCAGTAAAAGAAGATCTTGCTAAGTACGCTAAGAATATCGATCTGAATTGTGAAGAAGGAAATTTGGCATTTTCTGGGTATTTCTACGTAAATAAAATAGATTATAATTTTTATGATGGAGAAGAAATGTTTGAGAGGTTGGGCGAAACAGAATGATTAAAGGTAAAATAAGTATTAATACGGCCACCCATTTATTAGAGTGTATTTAGAAAATAAATTAAAGAATAAGAAACCTAAAGATAAAGAGTTCGACTTTAGATTTTCATCTTAAGATATATTAATATATCTAAACTACCATTCATTTATAGTGTTTGTATGGTAGATAAAGAAGTTGTTAGAGAGAGGAAGCGACAGTATTATTTAAGGAATGGAGACAAGATACGAGAGAAACAAAGAGAATATTATTATAAAAATAAAGAATATATTCTCAAAAGAGATAGAGAGAAAAATAGATTACGAATGGCCAGATATTATGAAGAAAATAAAAATGAGTGCAGAAAAAAGCAAAATAAATGGAGAGAAGAACATAGAGAATATGTTAATAAACAAGCGAGAGAATATGCTCATAAACCAAGTTATAAGAAAAGACGCAAAAAATATAAATTAGAAAACAAAGAATACAATAATAAAAAGCGAAGTGAACTTAGACATAAAAAAACCGATTGGTTAAGTGATTATAAAAAGAAGCATAGGTGTAAGATTTGTGGTGAAAATGATTCAATTGTATTGGTTTTTCATCATAAAGATATGAACGATAAAGAGTTTACGATATCACAAAACATAGATAAATCGTGGAATAAATTAAAAGCGGAAGTAAAAAAATGCGATGTGCTATGTGTCAATTGTCATCATGAGGTACATTTTAATATAGATAAAAAAGTTAAAAGAAAAAATAGACGCGATGAACCAAGTGAACAAGCGTTGCGAGTTAGAGCATATAGAAAGAATAAAAATAATTTTTTAGATAATTATAAAGAAAGTCGCGGGTGTTATATTTGTGGAGAAAGTAGGCGTTATGTATTAGAAATCCATCATAAAGAAGAAAAGAAATTCTTGGTGAATAAAGCATGTAGTAAATCAAAAGACTTAATAAAGAAAGAATTAAATAATTGTAAAGTGATATGTGGAAACTGTCATCAAAAATTGCATTGGAGTGATGAAAGTGATTAAAGAAAAAATATCAATTAACACTGTAACGAAACGCTTTCGGCGGCCTTGATCTTTTGTTTGGATCATTATCTAAGCAAACGTATAAGAATTTTGAACTCATTCTTGTTGATACGTTATACGATAAGCGGCACAAGGAAGTTACTGAGTACGCGGACGAACTGGGGATAGATGTTTACCATGTAAGGCCAAACAGAGACCCGAATGATCATGGATTCATCGCAGAGGCGAGAAATAACGCTCTCCCGTACTCGTCGGGCGAGTATTTCATGTTGTGCGATGATTACTATTGGCTTGAGCCTCAAGTGCTAGAGAAGCACATCCTTTTTCAACGGAGGTATGGCCGTAAGACTATTACCGGAGGAGCTATCATGTCATACTATTCGTATCCGGTTAAAGACGAGAAAGGTCTAATTACAACATTTGGTGAGCGTAAAGAGGAAAGATTTCCAGATAGCTTGATTGATGAACGCTACCATAATACAATTGATGAACTGTTTAAAGCTTACAACAAGGGTGGAGAGGATATAGCAGTTCTTATCGGTGGATTCTATGGCATACCCATTGTTAATGCTAATTTTGTTGTAAGTATGGAAGAGATGGAAGCCGCGAATGGATTTGATGAACGTCTTATAGGTCACGGATATGATGACACAGATCTTCTAACTAGATTGAATATGAATGGGAACAAACTGTTTATTATTGATAATGCAA
>JAQTVP010000168.1 GCA_028707015.1 Dehalococcoidales bacterium
CGCCCATCCCACCCGGATTAAGATCCTCCACTGCCTTGCTGAAGCGCCTCTCGGTTTTTCAGAGCTGAAGAAACGTCTAGACATCGACAGCAGCGGCCTCCTCCAGTTCCACTTGGGGAAACTGCAGGGACTCGTGAAGGTTTCGCAGGAAGGCAACTACGTGCTCACGGGCGAGGGCGTGCTGGAGTTCACGTGGCAGTTCTGCTGCCGCAACCCGTACGACTATCCCCTGGGCATGACCATCAACGACGTCGGGATCACGGTACTGACTGATGTCGAGAACCCCATCAGCCGCATGACCTCCTTCCTGATCCAGGAAGAGAAGTACCATTACACCCTCACAGTCACCGTGGACCCCGATTCGACGGCCATCGTCAGCGGGACGCTCTTCTTCAACACGACTTCGGACTATGCGAGCAAGATCACGGAGTACATGTCGGTGAACGGCGTCAGGATCGACCATTTCACCATCGGCGCCACATTCTCGAACGGCGCGCCATTCATGTCGCTCTATAAGGATATTTCCCTGTCCGTAAGCCCGGACCAAGAGCCAAACCGCTGAACAGGTCGCCAGCCCGTGTCTGCGGTAACCGCGCCGTAATCGCCTCATCTGGCCAGATATGGTTGCTAAATGGTGATGGCAAGAATTACAGCGATATGCCATCCTCAAGAAGATGTGCTGCTAAACGAATCGCCACTCGTATTTGACGACGCCAGATTGAGCACAATTAGGAATATCGGCGTTCTTAGGTCTGCTCTTGCGGATATAATGGCAAACAACTCCCTTGTGACGACTGTTCTTGTCTCAATGCCCCTTGCCTCCCGCCAGACGACGTTAAGTAATTCTCAACATCGTCCTTGTACTGCCTATCCTCCCGGAAATATCTTTCAGCAGACTCTTCGAGTTCGTCGTGGGCAATCTTCGTCTTATAAACTGATGAAAGGAAGGCGGCGATGACGCACCTGTAAGCCTGTTTTGTGCTCTCGCCGGAGTACGTCTTGAGGAAATCAATCCCTTTCGGCATCTGTCATCTATATATTATATTGGTAATGTAGATTTATATTTAATTGTAGAATACTTGATATAAATAAAGAATGATTATACGACTGTTTGCTTTGAAAGTTGAACGAATGCGTTGGGAAAAACGTCAAGCCTGACGAATTTTGGAGTTGTTTGGTACTTTCCTGATCTTGACCATTTAATGTAGAAGTCAAAATTATCATAAATATTATTATGTGGTTGTCCATGAAATAATGGAATTGGGTAAAAATACATGAATCTCGTCAATAATGAAACGACATTATTATGCGAAAGCCCATGTATAAACCGAGTTCAGGCGATGGTTATGCTTTCTGTGATTATTGTAACCCATAATTTATGATGATCGACTCTAGTTCACAATACTATCTTGATTTCAATTGCACATTCGCCAATGAATAGATCGATCGTTTCGTTTCATTTAATATTTTAAGATTTTTCTATATTAAGAATGCATCGACATCAGCCAGTGTAATCCTCTTTAGCGATCTATTTTGAGCCCAATCAATACATTGGCTTACCAATGACGGGAGCTCTGTTTTTTCTTTCTGCATAATCTCTGCTTTCTTAAGCATAATCTCATCTGCAATTTGTTTTTCAGCTAAAAGATAAGCCCTTTGAACTTTAAGACGTATTTCTGCCGGAAGCATGTATTCTTGCACGTTTTTTCCTTCCAAGTACATTCTGAAATATTGTCTTGCCATGTATTGGTTTTCCATTTCCCCAACAAAATTTTTCATAGTATAATCTATCATTTCAGCAGCAAGTTGTTCTGATGTTGCCGTGGTGATTTCCTCAGGGACCTCTTCTTCAGGTCTGCTAAATCCGACACTAATGCCTGCCGACGGGGTATACGATTCATGCTCAACTGAGATATAAGTCTCTAATGCTGATGCGATAAGACATTTCTCTTCTTTCCACATCACACATTCGTTACCTTTGCAGTTTTCCCTAACTAGAGGGCAATATATGTTCATAATCAGGCCTCCACTTTAGAAAGTTCTTCCATTAATTCATTAATTTTGGTATTGATATTTTTCTTATAACCATTTGAAAGATTAATCAATTCCTGCAACCTATTTGTAGAAGTAGTTTTTAGACCATCTGCAATCTCTTGAATTTTCTCTATTGTTTTGATGTCCCCTTGCATTTCCTTTAAATGTTTATTAATTTTCGGAATGAGTTTGATAACTTCGTCTCCCTTCATTTCAACATTCTTTATGTTTTCCAATTCCATTATCCTCTTAAGAGCATAATAGGCGAACAAGTGCCCACAGAAGTTTAGTTCATTATTATTAACAAAAATTCCAGTTCTACCCATGTGGGTTTCTACTTTAATTGGGCACGATATTTTAGTAATGCCTGTACGCATTGAAATAAATATTCCATAGTTGACATTTCGTCTTTCCATGTCTCTCCAGAATTTATCCACTTCAGTAGTTGGGACTTTTGCAGAATAATCCTTCAACTCAATTAAAACTTCACTCTTCATGCCATTCGGTACAGCCTTAATATCCGCATATTTGCCAATCATTGATACATCTTCAAATGAATCGTCGTAAAAATGCTCTTCGAAGCTCTTGAATATACTTTCAACAGTAATAGATCCTTTTGAAGCAGGCGTGGCAACGGTAGGTAATATGAATTTGAGTTGTTCGCGTATCATTTGTATATCTGATTTTAATGGAGCAAAAAAATCCTCAACAGTTTCTTTGCTTGCACTTATTGATGCATATGAAGTAACCATATTGCCTAAGATTATGTATTTTCCGATAACATCGTCTCTTTTATCTTCAGGAATTTTGTTTACAATTTCAATTGCTTGAGCGTCTCTAAGCGTCAATTGCAGCTTTAATTCATTTATTGCTTCAGATTGCATATAACTCTGTTTGGAATTTATGGATTATAACTCTTTTTATTAATTAAAAACAATAACGATCTCAAGCTTGTTACTGCGTTTCTCAGAAAAGAGTGCCCTGTTTAGACGCTTGCTTAAATTATTGTCCGAGGGGTTAAATTCCAACTCTCACCATTTCCTCGCTTAGTATTATGATGATAACCTTAAGCTCCCATCCCAGACCTGAAAACGACCCGGGATTGGATAAGACCCGGTCCATGTGAGGACGGCCTTTTAGCTGAACAATAATTAGTCATCGTATGTGCCGGGAAGGGCAATCCAACAAACGTCTGCTAATCCTGATCAACTTTTGATGAACCATGGAGACGCATTCCAACCATCTGGGAGGGCGACGACCGCAAAAGCCTGTGGTCTGACCTTACGCAAGCACCGTATAAGACCAAAGTTGGAGACCTCACCTATCTTTATATCAACGACATTTAATATCAATATCAGACAATGGTGATTAATGAGATGGCAGTGAAAACAGTCTCAATTTGTTTTGACGAAGAGTTGCTTGCGCTGATAGAACAAGTAAAAGCCAACCGGAACGACAGCAGTTTCTCGAATGTTGTCCGGTTCCTCTGCCTGAAGGGACTCGGCACAATGAGCTACCTGACGCCAGCACAGAAGAAAGCGCTTGGGGTTGACTGAATGTCCAATAATGCGCTTCGCTCTATCCTGAGTGTTCTTCTATTGCCCGCCCCGGCAATGAGGACTTTAAAACGCGTCAAGGACTACTGGTTTAATAGGCAGGGGCTTGACAAAAAAC
>JAQTVP010000169.1 GCA_028707015.1 Dehalococcoidales bacterium
TCTTTTAGATAACTGACACGCATTGTATAACCTCTATCCGGTATATTTGGCCCCTCAAATGCAACCTTATCAATTTCCATTTTATTTTCTCCTTTATAATTTAGATAACCAGCCAATACACCCGATCACTCGCTGCGCTCCGGCTGATTTTTTCGTTTTATTTCCCACTGCTCGCCAAGTGCTTCCTCATCATTATAGCGGCTTTTTTAATCCTTCTTGACACGGTAGCCTGTTTAATCTTTAGCTCCTTTGCCACTTCCTCTTGGCTCAAATCAGCATAACAATACAGCAAAACTACTGAAGCTAAGTATGGCGGTAAAATCAGTAAAATAGCCTGTAAATCTTCTCGTTCCTTATCCGGTAATTGGTTTAGAATTTCCTGTGGAGTAAGCAGTTCTTTCACTTGTTTGCGTTTTACTGATGCCATTTGATAATCCTTATATAGTTTGCATTTTAGACATTCGTTGCTACCCTGTTTATTGTTGTAAAATTCACATTCTGGGTCAAAAGGGCAATTCATTTATACACTATACTTCTAACTTTTCCTGTTCAAGTTTTAATTCTGCCAATGTATCAACTAAAATTTCCTTAAATCTTCCACGTATAAGTCGTGATACACCTTCGTTCAACGTAATATTAACTGTTTGTTGGTTCGGTGTTATCTATTAATCTCTGTAACCTAAGGTATTCATCTGTTTTTTCCACAATTTTTCTTACTTTCATGTCTTTCCCCTTTCTAGTTTAAATTAATTACCTTACCACCACCAAAACGTATAATATCCACGCAAGAGCCATGCTCTCAACTATTACAAACCACGCCAACATATTAATAAGCCTTGCCATAAAAACCCTTGTGTATATTTTGTGAACCTTTTTTCTTTTCTTTATTCTACCTTCCGGCGCAGTGAATAAATACATAATGTAATACCATCCCACAAAGAAAATCAGTATGTAAAGCACTAAGAGCATACAACCTCACAGTTCAACTTATCTGTGAAATATCCTACCATTTTCTGCCTAGAAACGCAATACTTTTTTGCAAGTGCCGCAATACATTTTTGCTTTCCGGCTTCGGGGCTTGGGGCTTCCGTAGTCAGCGTTGTTAGCTCTCTTTGGTAATTAAATGTGTATGTGTAATTCATAATTATTCTGTCCTTTTCCACGTATAAACACCATAAAAACACATAACAAAATAGAACGCGAAAAGTGCGGCTTGTGCGTAAACGCCCTTGTATATATCAATAATTACCCATGATGAATTTGCAATCATCCAAAAATAAAACCCACTGACCTTTTTTTGAGCATTTAGGATTACCCCAACAATACTAAGCCCCGTTACTATCCAAGTGATTAATTCAAACATTGACTATTTCCTCCTGACGTAGATTTGGAATTTCTGTGATACTTGCGAATATTAATAAGTCTTTTTCCTTAGCTCTTTTTAATTCCATGTCTGCACCAAAACTAGGTGCTAGATACAGAAACGCATTTGCCCACAAATCTAAAAAAGTATTATCATAATCATAATACCAAACACCACGGTCAACCTTACATGAGTAATGAATATGTAAATAATGAGTAAGATGCGGAACAAAGGCGTAATGACCTATGTCGTGGATATAATTTGCCGCCTCAATTACCCTATCTACGTTTTGTTGTGCTATTCTTGCGGCATCGTGAACGTCACTACCTCTAGGCATATAGGGGGCTGCAATATAAATTCTTAGCCTTTCCGCTTCTTTACTCATACCCATAACTACTCCTTTCTTTTGAAAATTTAACAGACACGCTTGATAGATTAGAAAACTGCTGATACCTTTCATTAAACACGGCTTTAATCATTCCAACTGCTCCGTGCCTATTCTTCGCTACGTTAATTTCCGCAATTCCTTTGTCGGGGTTATCTTCGTTCTTGTTATAAACTTCATCTCTATACACAAACATAATCACGTCTGCGTCTTGTTCAATAGCTCCGGTTTCCCGAAGGTCGCTCATCATCGGTCTTTTGTCGGGGCGTTCTTCAACCTTGCGATTTAATTGAGAAAGTGCCAATACAGCTATATTCATTTCCTTAGAAATCCCTTTTAGTGTCGCTGAAATTTCCCCGACTTCCAAATCCCTGCGCTCACCTTTTTTAACTGATTTAACGAGCTGTAAATAATCCACCATGAGTAATTTTATTCCGTAATCTTTGACTGCTCGTCTGACCCTGCGCCTTAATTCATCGGTGGTCATAAAAGCAGAATCATCATAGTATAGAGGAACATCGGCTATTGACTGCGCCGCTGAAACTAATTTAGACCAATCGCTTTGAGCAATAAACCCTTTTCTGATTTGCCTGTTCTCGACTCTAATCCTAGAAGCAAACTGCCTCATCATTAAATCTACATTTTGCATTTCAAGCGAAAGTATTAGACTTGGGTTTCCGTCTAATGCCGCCGAGTCAGCGATATTCATAGCAAGGCAGGACTTACCCATGCCCGGACGACCAGCAATAATTGTTAAACATTTGGGAACAATCCCACCCGAAACTTCGTCTAAATCGGTTAGCCCTGTTGAGATGCCAATTAGCCCTGTCCCTTTGCTTCGTAATTCAATCAACGCCATTGTTTCCCTGCATACTTCCGCAGAAGTCTTGATAGTTTCTCCGGTGGAAAGAGGGTTGATTAAAAGCGTAGATTTTTGCGCTTGGTCAATTATTTCCGTGACTGGTTGGTTGATGTCATAAGCCGCATTGGTTATCTCATAAGCTGTATTAAGCAACTGTCGCCTTAATGAAAACTCTTTAACTATTTTAGCATAGTGTTCGGCGTTCACGGCAGACGGGACATTATCGGTAAGCTCCGCAATATAACTTGCGCCACCGATATTATTGAAAGCGTCCTTATCAAGAAACTGCCCAAAGGTAATTATATCAATCGGCGTTGTCTTGTAGTTCTTAATTATTAGTTCGTAAATCTTTTTGTGCGCCGTGGTATAGAAATCTTCTGGGGAAAGGATTTCAGATACAGAATCAATAATCTGATTATCAAGCAACATTGAGCCGAGGACTGCTCTTTCGGTTTCTATGTTATATGGCGGTGTTCGTTCAAGCATAAACCCTCAAGTGATAAGTATTTTTATTGTGTAATCTAGCATTTTATATACTGATATTAAATTCACCCACAAAAAGCCCTACGGGTATATTATATGTTATGTACTACCTATTTGCCTCAAAGAATGCCTCTGCAAATCCCTGAGAACACAACGACCGAAAAGACATATCATCTTCAACAGTAAAGCAGTCGAACTCCCGAATATGCCTTTTCGCATTCTTATGCAAAAAGGCCATGCTCGGCTTCGATCTTCCCGGCCTTATATACAACGCAGGGTTCTTTGGAACATCCTGCCATTTGTGATATTTCGGAACTGGTCTGTTGAACTGGCCCCATAATGCCGTTCTTTTTGTCCACGGGCTTCCGAACATCCACGGTTCGTATGTCATCATTGGTTTCCCCAAAAAATCTTTTAATTTGCCATTCGCCGGGTTTTCAATCATCCAGAACGTTGGTTTACACTCTTTGATTATCCGCAGGCATTCATTCACCAGAAACATACCCTTTTCATAATTTCCTTTCTTGTGGAATCCTTTCGCCACGCTGAACTCAGTGCATACAGGGTTTGCTATCACGCCATGCACATTTTCAGGTGGGTGG
>JAQTVP010000015.1 GCA_028707015.1 Dehalococcoidales bacterium
GCCGGTTAAAGCGGTACGCGAGCTGGGTTCAGACCGTCGTGAGACAGGTCGGTCTCTATCCGTCGTGGGCGTCCGGAGATTTGAGGGGAGCTCTCTCTAGTACGAGAGGACCGAGAGGGACAGACCTATGGTGTGCCAGTTGTTCCGCCAGGAGCATAGCTGGGTAGCTATGTCTGGTATGGATAAGCGCTGAAAGCATATAAGTGCGAAGCCATCCCCAAGATAAGATCTCCCACCCCTGTGATTTATTGCAGGGGGTAAGACCGCAAGTAGACTACTTGTTTGATAGGCGGTAGGTGTAAGGATAGTAATATCTTTAGCTTAACCGTACTAATGGTCGAGGGCTTGACCTGTTTCAGATTTGATATTAGAAAAATAATTATATTATATAAGAACCCAGTATGTTGCTGGGTTTTTATTTTAGTGTAGGCTATAGTTAGATGAAGATTATTATCAGTTTATTGGTATATTAAGGAGGAGTACTAATGCCAAAATATGAGTATGATCATGTTCATTTGTTAAGTACAAATGCGGAAGATGCATCCAATTATTACCAGGAAATGTTTGGAGCTACAGTAATTGCTAAGCGGCAGCTGGGTGAGCGTGTGAATATTACTCTGGATATCGGTGGGTCAAAGATAATGATACTAAATAATCCAGATGCAGCTAAGCCAAAGGAATCTTCAGTTGGTGTTAGTAATAATATACATCATTTTGCCATTGGAACTGATGACTTAGATGCAGCAGTTGAGGAATTGAAGGCAAAAGGAGCTAAGTTTGAAGGGGAAATCAGGCAGGTACTGCCTAATTATCGGGAAATTCGGTTAATAGCTCCTGATAACGTGCCCATCGAATTGTTTGAAAGAAAATAGCTGCTGCCTGATATATAAATAGGACTAAATTAGGCCAAAATAAGGCTTGCGTGAAAATAACATTTAGTGTATACTACTTATGAATTAGCTTAATCTTAAACAAGGAACAGATTTGCTTTTCTTTTATCAGGGTTTATGTTAAAATTGTGTATCGGTAATAACCTCTTGGTGGTTAGAGCGGAGTGGTCCCACCCGTTCCCATCTCGAACACGGAAGTGAAACGCCCCAGCACAGACGATACTGAGGGGGCAACCCCTTGTGGAAAATATGTCACTGCCAGGAGGTTTTACCAACTCTCTAATTATTGCTTTTATGTGGTAAAAGTGGTAGGATTAATGTGGAGGTTAAATAAAGCAAACTCAGTATATAGAGAGATTATTCTCAGCTTTTAGCCTCTTAAATGTTATATCTAATGAGTATTTGGTAACGAAGCTAGCTATTGCTAGGTAATTTAGAGTAAGGAGAAAAGGTGGCTAGCCGATTTGAGAAGTTTTCAGAACGGGCTCGTAGAGTTCTTACTTTAGCCCAAGAAGAAGCAAGACGTTTTAATCATAGTTATATTGGTACGGAGCATATTTTGCTTGGCTTGGTGAGAGAGGAAGAGGGAGTAGCAACTAGAGTCCTGACCAATCTGGGTGTTAGTTTAAGTAAGGTACGCTCGGCAGTGGAGTTCATTATTGGTCGAGGCGAGAAAGCTAGTACCAGTGAAATTGGGCTTACTCCTAGGGCAAAAAAAGTTATTGAATTAGCGATAGATGAGGCGCGTAATTTAGGTCATAATTACATTGGTACCGAACATCTTTTACTTGGTTTGTTGCGTGAAGGGGGTGGGGTGGCGGCTGGTGTATTAGATAGCCTCGGTATTACTCTTGAGCGAACGCGCGGTGAGATTACTCGTATTCTGAGTCAAAGTACTCCTAAATCCAGATTTGCACGTACTACCAGTCGTACTCCTACTTTGGATCAGCTGAGTGTAGATTTGACAGCGGCGGCACGCGCGGGGAAGCTTGATCCGGTAGTTGGACGGTCCAAAGAAATTGAGCGAGTGACTCAGATTCTTAGCCGTCGGACTAAAAATAACCCAGCCCTTATCGGTGAGCCGGGGGTAGGTAAGACGGCAATTGTTGAAGGTTTGGCTCACCGTATTAATGCCGGTGATGTTCCTGAGACATTGGAAGGGAAACGACTAGTAACTTTGGATATGCCAATGGTTGTAGCTGGAACGAAGTACCGTGGTGAATTCGAAGAAAGACTGAAGAAAATTCTTGATGAACTTAAATCTGCAGGAAACTGTCTGCTTTTTATTGATGAATTTCATACTATAGTTGGTGCTGGAGCGGCAGAAGGGGCGGTTGATGCGGCTAATATCTTAAAACCATCATTAGCACGCGGTGAGATACAGTGTATCGGTGCTACTACTCTTGATGATTACCGTAAATATGTTGAGCGTGATCCTGCTCTGGAACGTCGCTTTCAACCGGTATTGGTTGGAGAGCCTTCGGCTGAGGAAGCGTTGGATATTTTGCGTGGAGTTAAAGAACGCTACGAGGAGCATCATAAGCTAATAATAAGTGATGAGGCATTGAGTGCAGCGACAACATTAGCTACCAGATATATCCCTGATCGTTTTTTACCTGACAAGGCTATTGATTTAGTTGATGAAGCAGCTTCAAGAGTAAGGATTAGGCATAGGACTATTCCCATTACCTTGAAAGAGGCCAGGCAGGCTGAGGATAGTGTTCGCAAGGATAAAGATGCTGCCTTGTCTACTCAACAGTATGAATATGCTGCTGAGCTGCGTGAAAGAGAGCTTCAAATTGGGGAGAAGTTAAAGAAGCTGGAGGAGGAATGGCATGTTGAGCAGGAGCAAGAGGAGATAATTGTAAACCCCGAAGATATAGCTGAGGTAGTGAGTATGTGGACCGGTATTCCTGTAGTTCAGCTGGCTGGTGATGAAACCAGTCGTTTGCTAAATATGGAAGAAGTGCTGCACAATCGTATTGTTGGTCAGGATGAGGCTATTAGTAGCATTGCCAAAGCGGTGAGGCGGGCTCGAGCTGGGCTTAAAGATCCGAGACACCCCATTGGTAACTTTATCTTTCTAGGTCCAACTGGTGTTGGTAAGACGGAACTGGTTAGAACCTTAGCTGAATTTATGTTTGGCAGTGAAGATACGTTAATCAGGCTTGATATGTCTGAGTTTATGGAGAAATTTGCTGTATCCCGGCTAGTTGGGGCACCACCGGGGTATGTTGGTTATGATGAGGGTGGACAGCTAACCGAGGCAGTGAGGCGTAAATCGTATTGCTGCATACTCCTTGATGAAATAGAAAAGGCGCACCCTGACGTGTTTAATATACTGCTTCAGATATTTGATGATGGTCATCTGACTGATGCCAAAGGTCGCCGGGTTGATTTCCGTAATAGTATTATTATTATGACTAGTAATATCGGTGCGGAGCTCATCCGGAAAGGATCTTCTATCGGCTTTGCTGTTCATAATGATGAGGCTAAGAATCAGGAAGAATCCTATAATACGATGAAAGATAAATTGCTTGGTGAATTAAAGAAATCTTTCCGTCCCGAATTTCTAAATCGTGTTGATGGAGTTGTTGTTTTTCATTCCCTGAATAAGGAACATATCCGAAAGATAGTTGATTTGATGCTGGTTAACGTAGCTAAACAACTATCTGAGAAGGGAATTAAAATGGAAGTTACTGATGAGGCTAAGGATTTTTTGGGTAAGAAGGGATATGATGAAGTTTTTGGAGCTCGGCCGCTACGTCGAGTAATTCAGGATATGGTGGAAGATAAGCTATCCGACAGTTTACTGCGGAGTAAATTCCGTTCGGGAGATACGGTTATAGTTGATTTGGATGGGGAAGAGATTACAGTGCATGCGTTAGCTGTAGGGGCATTGCTGGGAGATGATAAATAGTATTTTTATCATGGTAATTAAATCTAGCATGTAATGGAAAGGGCGGGGGAACTCATTTAAGATAACCGCTCTTTTTTCTCGCTTAAAACTGGAAAAATAATATAAATTATAGCCTTAGGTTAAGGCTAAGGAAAAAAAGGAAAGGAGATTAGAAAATTGGCACAGGAAAAAGTAGAATTCCCTATCACTGGTAAGATTGTGGGTGTTAATGTAAAAAAGGGGAGCGTAGTTAAGGAAGGTGATGTGCTCTGTATACTGGAGTCAATGAAGATGGAAAATCCCATATTAGCTACAGTGGATGGAACAGTAGCAGAGATAAATCTTTCTGCAGGACAGGTGGTCGAAGCAGGTGATTTGGTAACTGTTATAGAGTATTAGGCGGTAAAGAGATAATAAGATGATAGACTGGAATATAGTTGGGAAAATGTGGGGTGGTTTTGGGGTAAACATTTTGGTTTTGGCAATTTTGTCAATAATAGCTTGGATAGTAGGACTAGTAATACAGAAAACCAGAAAAACTGCAACAAAGAAGGACGAATAGATGTTTGGTTTATATGAGACAGCCTTCGGGGCGCTAACTTGGGGTAATATTTTAATGTTTCTTGTTGCTGGGCTCATGATTTATTTAGGTATTGCCAGAAAAATGGAGCCTATTTTATTAGTACCGATAGGTGTCGGTATATTTATGGTTAATCTTCCCTATGCTGGCTTAATGATATATAATCCTGAAGGTTTTCCTGCTGAAGTAGGATCATTAAGTGAGTTAATAAAATCCATAGGGGATGGTAAAATAGGTCTGCTGAATGTGCTCTACACCTATGGGATTGAGTCCGAAGTAATTCCGCTACTTATTTTCCTTGGAGTGGGAGCAATGACTGATTTTAGACCTACCATTGCTCGTCCCATATCCTTTCTCTTTGGGGCTGCAGCGCAAATTGGTGTTTTTGTTGTATTTATGATTGCCTATTGCACAGGGTGGTTTACAGTAAATGAAGCGGCTTGTGTGGGTATTATTGGTGGTTCTGACGGACCGCCCACAGTTTTCCTTACTGCTGCTCTAGCTCCTGGGTTACTGGGTCCCATTACTTTAGTGGCTTACTCATATATGGCGTTGGTTCCTGTTCTTCAACCTCCAGTAATAAGATTACTCACTACTAAGGCACAGCGTGCCATTTTTATGAAGCCTCAATTACGGGATGTTTCTAATTTAGAAGTAATTCTTTTCCCGTTAATTATATTTATTGTTGCTGCTCTACTTGTACCTAAATCTACACCATTAATTGGTATGTTTATGTTTGGTAACTTGCTTAGGACTAGCAGAGTAACTGATCGGCTTGCTCAAGCGGCCGGGGGTGTGTTTCTTGATGTTCTTACCTTCCTATTAGGAGTAACTGTAGGATCATTAATGCCGGCTTCAGTATTTCTTCAAACCCAAACTTTGGCTATTGTTGGCTTGGCAGTAGTAGCCTTTGCCTTCGGTACTGCTGGAGGAGTCTGGACAGCCCAGCTTACTAATTTATTCCTGAAAACTAAAATTAATCCGATGATTGGTGCTGCTGGTGTATCGGCTATTCCTATGTCAGCTAGGGTAGTGCAAAAAATGGGGCAACAGGCAAACCCGAGAAATTTCTTGTTAATGCATGCGATGGGTCCTAACATGGCAGGAGCTATCGGTACTTCGGTAGTAGCTGGAATATTGCTTGGTATGCTGCAGTAATATGGATCTTTATGATTTTATGTTACTTATTGCCTAATTGCTAGAAATCAAGTAAAGTTGGTTTGTGAGTAAGTTAGATAGATCGCGCACTGTTTTCGTGTGTCAGCAGTGCGGTAAGGAGAGCCTGCGGTGGCTGGGGCGATGCCCTAATTGCCAGGAATGGAATAGTTTTTTAGAAAAAACAGTGCCCAGTCGGGTTACTTCGGTACAATATAGTTCAATAACTAATCCGCCACTTGAATTATCTCAAGTGGTCATCGAGGCGAGAGATCGTATTTCTCTTCCTCTGTTTGAGTTCAATCGGGTGCTTGGTGGCGGATTAGTTTCCGGTTCTTTGGTGCTTATTGGAGGCGATCCGGGTATTGGTAAATCAACTCTTCTGCTTCAAGCATCAACCGCAATAGCTCATACTCAGGGTAATGTTGTGTATGTTTCCGGCGAGGAAACGACGCAGCAGATTAAGATTAGAGCTGAGCGCCTCGGCATAACGGGTAATAACCTTTTTATATTAGCTGAGGCTGATCTAAATGTAATCTTTAATCAATTCGAACAATTACAGCCAAATCTAGTGGTAATTGATTCTATTCAGGCTGTTCACCTCTCGGAATTAGATGCTTTACCAGGGAGCATAACTCAGGTGCGGGAGTGTACCCAGCGGCTAATGAACTGGGCGAAATCCGGGGGAGTACCTGTTTTCATAGTTGGGCACGTAACAAAAGAAGGTGCTATTGCCGGTCCTCGTGTGCTGGAACATATTGTAGATGTGGTGCTCTATCTGGAAGGTGAAACGTTTAGTGCTTATCGACTGTTGCGTTGTGTTAAAAACCGCTTTGGTTCTACTAATGAAATAGGCGTTTTTGAAATGAAGCAACAGGGATTGGTTGAAGTGGATAATCCCTCACAGGCATTTATCTCACAGCGGAAAGATAGAGCCATTGGTTCAACGGTAGTGCCTGTTCTTGAAGGTAGTCGTCCTCTACTAGTAGAGATACAAGCTCTTACTAATCCCACCAGCTTCGGGTTACCTAGAAGAACGGCAAACGGTATTGATTTTGGCAGATTAATGCTGATTATTGCCGTACTGAGCCGGCGGGTCGGTATTAAGCTGGGTAATCAGGATGTTATCTCTAATGCTACCGGAGGACTTAATATCAAAGAACCTGCGGCTGATTTAGGTATTGCCCTGGCTATTGCCTCCAGTTTTCGTGATATAGAAGTTGATCCGCAGCTGGCCACAGTAGGTGAGGTGGGTTTGAGCGGTGAACTGAGGGCTGTTGCCCAGCTGGACCGGCGGGTAGCTGAAGCTGCCCGGCTGGGTTTTAAGCGCTGCCTGATTCCTAAAATTATTACTAATCTCAAACTACCCAAAGACATCGAACTGATAAGAGTCAGTACCTTGCTTGAGGCGGTAAAAGTGGGACTGGTTGGAGATGGAAAGAAATAAATCTAATTCTGGAGGTTGGTTTATGGAGAATCAGACACAAGATATACTTATCCGAGTTCATACGATGCTTGTTGCTCTAAAAGATGCCATCGAGAAAATGGACACAAAACATAATTATATTGAAGAAAAATACATAAGTGAATTTCATATTGCTCTTGATAAGTTGGCAGGTTTAGATATAAATCTTGCTGAGTATTACATACCAGATTCGCAACTTAATCCTATTGTTACATCAAGGACGCCAGAAAGTCGTAGTTCCCCAAGTGTACCAACTTACTCTAAAGAGAAATATGCAGATAAATCCTTTGTACTAATGAGACTAAATGCTGTACAGGGCTACTTTGAAGTTATTATCTCGGATGAACCAAGAAAAATTGGTTTTAACACTCCTAATTAAAGTTAGCTTTAGTAGTTGTTACTATATAAAATTATTTCTCCTAAGATTTTTACCCAATTATCGGTATTACGCAGATAAGGCGTAAGATTTCATTGCCGGTATTGCGAATACAGTGATGCTCATTGGGTGGAATAAAGATAACGCTATCTTTGGCTATGGGGGTCTCCCCCTGCTGGCTAACTGTTGTTCCCTGTCCGCATAGGATATATATTTCGTGTTCCCATTGGTGTTCATGAGAGGGTGTGGCAGCCCCTGGATCAACATCAAAGACACGCATGCAGAAATTTTTTGCTCCTTTATCAGCACAGGCGACTTCACGTTTTACTATCCCCGGTAATTCTTGTATAGGTTTAGTCTCACTGTAACTGCTTACTATCATTTTTACCCCCTTATATGTAAATATTAGTTAATTATAGCATTATCACTTTGTTAAATATAACATTGTTAGCCTGCTCGGTAGTAGATATAACATCGGTTTTATTTTATAATCATTTATTGAGCTTAAATATGGGAATAAATAGTAAACAGAAAATAGGGGCAGTTATCACTGCTGCTGGTAACAGCCAGCGTATGAATGGTATTGATAAAATTTTTACTCCATTGGCGGGTAAGCCTGTTTTGTTTAGGGTGATTGATACCTTTCAGAGGTGTAATGATATTAATCAGATTGTCGTTGTTATCAGTGAGCAAAATCTGGTTCGAGGGCAGTACCTGATAGCTCAACAGGGGTGGTCTAAAGTAACTGATGTTTGCGCCGGTGGCAGTCAACGACAGGATTCGGTATTGGCCGGACTAAAGCTACTGAAGGAATGTGACTGGGTGGTAATTCATGATGGAGCCCGGCCACTGGTAACTGTAGACCTGATTAAACATGGGATAGAGGCGGTTCGGGAAACTGGTGCTGCCGCAGCGGCTATTCCTGTTACCGATACTATTAAACTGGTTGGCAATGATAAGATAGTCTACCAGACACCACTGCGTCAAAATTTATGGGCAGTACAGACACCGCAAGTATTTGATATTCAACTAATAACAGAGGCTTACTCTCAGGTAAAGAGTAAAGTGACTGATGATGCCTCATTAGTGGAACAACTGGGCCATAAGGTTAAACTGTATATGGGTTCTCAAAATAATATAAAAATCACTAATCCTGATGACTTAATTTTGGCAGAACTCTTGTGGAATAAATATGGAAAATAGAAATCGTATTGGTTTTGGCTATGATGTTCATACTCTGATTGCGGAGCGCCGGCTGTTGCTGGGGGGAGTAGAAATACCCTTTGATAAGGGTCTTAAGGGGTGGAGCGATGCTGACGTACTGACTCATGCTATTATTGATGCTCTGCTGGGGGCGGCAGTTCTGGGAGATATAGGCAGTAATTTTCCACCAGATGAACCACGATATAAAAACATTTCTAGTCTGGTATTACTAAAGGCAATAAGGGATAAGCTGGCTCAAAATAATTGGGTTATTGTTAATATAGATGCTACGGTTGTGGCCGAGCAGCCCAAACTAAGAGATTTTATTGATGAGATGCGGCAAAAAATCAGCCAGACACTGGATATTAAACTTAGTCAGGTAAGTGTGAAGGCTAGTACCTCTGATCAGATAGGTTTTATTGGCCGAGGAGAGGGAATGGCTGCTTGTGCCGTAGCTTTGATAGAAAGTATCTTAAACTGATACAATATATATATAATGATGTTTACTAATGTAATAAGACGAAAAAATAGTATAATCTGCTTTCTCAGTGGGTTGAATTGCGTTTGTCCTGTGCTCCGCTTCATCGGGGCATAAGGAAAAGAGGGTCTAATTTAGAAAGGAGATTAATCCAATGTTGCTTATTACAGGTATTAGAAAAGATATTAAAGCTATTTTTGATCATGATCCGGCAGCCTCTAATATTATTGAAGTGCTGTTAGCTTATCCCGGGTTTCATGCTCGGCAGTTTCACCGTTTAGCCCATACTCTATATAAGTGGCATATTCCACTTATCCCCAGGTTAATTTCCAATGCCAGCCGTTTTCTTACCGGTATTGAAATTCACCCCGGAGCCAAGATCGGAGATGGATTTTTCATTGATCATGGTATGGGAGTAGTTATCGGCGAAACTTCAGAAATTGGCGATAATGTTACTATGTATCAGGGGGTAACTCTGGGGGGAACCAGCCAAAAACGGATTAAACGGCATCCTACGTTAGGTAACAATGTGGTTGTCGGAGTTGGTTCGCAAGTAATTGGTAATATCACTATTGGCAACAACAGTAAGATTGGAGCTGGCTCAGTAGTAGTGGCTTCAGTGCCGGAAAATGCCACTGTTATTGGGGTGCCAGGGCGAGTTGTAGCAGTTCGTAATCTGGATACTGATACTATAGAAAGACTGCCTGACCCGGTGGGTGAGAAGCTGGAAAATCTGGAAAAACGAATAGCTGAATTGGAAAAACGTTCAGATAAATATAATGGAAGGAAACCAGAATGAAAATATACAATACCCTTTCCGGACAAAAAGAGGAGTTTATTCCACAGGGAGACACAATCAAGATGTATGTTTGTGGGGTTACTCCGTATTCTGACTCTCATATAGGTCATGCGATGAGCTATATTATCTTTGATGTTATACGGCGTTATCTTAAATTTAATCAATACACGGTCAAATATGTGCAGAATATTACTGATATCGATGACAAAATTATAGACCGGGCTAATCAGCTTAATATATCTACCAGGGAATTAGCGAAAAAATATACTGAGAGTTATTTTGAGGATATGGATTCTTTAAATATAAATCCGGCTGATATTTATCCTAAGGCTACTGAAGAAATACCCAAGATTATTGAGGTGATACAGGGCTTAATAGATAAAGGGTATGCCTATCCCGCTGGTGGCAGCGTCTATTTTCGGGTAAATAATGTTACTGACTATGGAAAATTATCCCATCGTAGCGTGGAGTCTATGATGAATACAGAAGGAGCTCTGGGTAGTGATGAGAAAGAAAGTCCTTTGGACTTTGTCTTATGGAAGGCTACCAAACCCGGAGAGCCGTCTTGGGAAAGCCCATGGGGTGGGGGCAGACCAGGCTGGCATATTGAGTGTAGTGCCATGTCTTTAAAATACCTGGGTGATACTATTGATTTCCATGGTGGTGGGCAGGATCTGGTTTTTCCTCATCATGAGAATGAAATAGCTCAGTCGGAGAGTTTCACCGGTATAAAGCCCTTTGCCAGATATTGGCTGCATAACGGTCTGCTACAGTTAGGTGCGGAGAAAATGAGTAAATCTCTGGGTAATCTAGTAACGATTAAGGATCTTCTGGATAAATATAGTTCAGATGCTATTCGTATTTTTGTTTTAAGTTCCCACTATCGCAGTCCGCTGACTTATTCTGAAGAGACTTTAGAGGCGGCTGAAAAAGGCGCTGATAGGCTGCGTCAGGTAGTCCAGTGGAAAGATAAAGAAAATGATGGGGAAGAAAAAATAGACTTTGATGTCTTTCGGCGGCGGTTTACAGAGGCTATGGATGATGATTTTAATACGGCTCAAGCACTGGCTGCTCTATTTGATCTTGCCCGTGATATTAACCGTATTAGTGATGAAGGCGGTAGGGTTATCAAGGGGGAGCAGTTACTATTGGAACTAGCTAATATTCTAGGCTTAACTCTTAATCCGCTGAAGGCGAAAATTATTGAAGCGGCACCTTTTATTGAATTACAGAAATCAATAATTGCTAGAGCTCGTAAAGATAATCTCAATAAGTTAGTTGATGCAGTAGGAGTTGCGTTCGAAGAACAGAATATGCAATCTAAAGATATTACTCCTTATTTAAATTGGCTACGGGATATTAGAGAGCTTTTACGTAAAGAAAAACAGTTCAAGTTTGCTGATGAAATACGGGATAAACTGGATGAACTGGGTGTAGTCCTTGAAGATACCCCGAAGGGTACTGTATATCGGCTTAAGAGGTAAAAACTGATTTGTGGGGCTGTATGATATAATAGACTTAGCTGGAGGTAAAGGATATGCAGAATACAGCCTTTTTTCTGATTGGTCTTGGTATACTGGCTATAATTGGGTGGGTTTCTCAAGGTTTTTTTACAGCCAGCGAAATTCCGTTACTTATTAGAATAGCGGTTGGTGGTATTGGACTTGGTGTGCTTATCCTTATTGGTTTGACTATTAAAGACAGGATAAAGAAGGCTAAGGAAGAAAATTTCAAGGAGGTTGATAGATGATTATTACTACCTCAGATAAAGTAGAAGGAAAAACGATCACGAAGACCATGGGTTGGGTTAAAGGAAGTACTATCAGGGCTAGACATGTCGGTAGGGATATTGTCGCTGGATTGAGGGGAATGGTGGGAGGAGAGATAACCGAATATACTAAGATGATGGCTGAAGCTAGAGAACAGGCTATTCAGAGGATGACAGAGGAGGCTGAGCAGAAGGGGGCTAATGCCGTTATCAGCATGAGATTTACTACCTCAATGATAATGAGTAATGCGGCTGAAGTTTTAGTGTATGGTACGGCGGTAGTGCTGGAATAGAAATAGCATTGTTATTCTTAGTTATCCGCTTCATGATAAATAAGAGTTAACCTTAATTGGGGAAACGGGTTATTAGAAGAACGATAATAATAATGAAAAGCTATTTAAGGTAAGAGCAGAATAATATGAGTAGTTCAGCAGATAAAATAAAAATTAGACCTCTGGGTCTGGAAGACCTGAGGGCGATATTTTTAATTGATAAGGAAATAAGATTGGCTGGGAAAGCAGTTACTTATGCTAATGTGGCTACAGAAGACATTTTTACCATTGACCGTAAGGTAAATCATCATAAGCGGCCGGTTAGCTATATAGTGGGATTACTGGAATTTGGTTTTGTGGCTGAAATTGATGATATAGTTTGTGGCTTTATTTTAGGTGAGGTGATACATATTGGAGAAGATGCTGTTGCAGTGGGTTCGGTCCTGATTCTAGGTGTTCATCCTGATTATCGGCGGGTAGGCATTGCGACTGAATTGATTAATGCACTGTGTAAAAAATATCAATCCAAGGGTATTAAGTTAGTCCGTACAGTAATTGATCAGAGAGACCAGGAATTACTTGGTTTTGCGGAGCATCTGGGCTTCGTAGTAGATCATCGGGTATTTTATTCTAAAAAATTATGATGAGTGCTGCTCTATAAACAGTATGTTAGTTTTGGTTTATGGTAATTTGCTGTTTGGCAAAATAGATAAAAAACTGATAATCACAATTATTTATTGTCCCTAAAAAATCCTTTGATACTAAGCCGTTCTTTTTACTAATAAATTGCTCTAATATTTCCTATTGTTGGTAGTTCTTGTATAGCAGGCATAAGGTAATCAGTTAACCCTGAGCATAACTATTGAGATAATGACAAATAGAACTATTAATACTACGGTAAGTTGGAATAATGTTTTTTCTACCCCCCGTTTGGTTCTATAGACGGTATCAGATTGGCCAAAAATACCTCCTAGTCCTCCGCCTCGAACCTGGAATAAAATGGCTAATATCAAGGCTACAGATAGTACAATCTGTGCGATACTGAAATAGGTTTGCATATTATTTTTCCTCTAGTTTTTCCTTTATTAGTTTATTTGCAGTCCCTGGATTAGCACGACCTCTGGTAGCTTTCATTACCTGCCCTAAAAGAAATTTAACGGCTTGTACTTTGCCGATTTTATAATCTGCTACTGCTTGATCATTAGCTTCAACTATCTGGCTTACTATTTCTCTGATTTCTTGAATGTCGCTAATTTGATTTAGCCCTTTATCCTTAATGATAGCATTAGCTTCTTTGCCCGTGTTAAACATCTCTTCAAGCATAGTTTTGGCAGTAGCTATGTTGACAACAGATTGTGAGTTTAAGGTTACTAGTCTACTTAATTGTTCAGGATTAACCTTTTCTCTGAAGTTTGTGATATTGATATTGTGAACATTTAGTATGCGGTTGACTTCACCTAAAATCCAGTTGCTTCCTAATTTTGCTCTCTCGGTTATTGATAGATTTTGAGGCTGTCCTGTGTTAATAAAGTCTTCTGCATAGTCAGCTATTGTTTTGGAGCTGGTGAGCAGGTTAGCGTCATAGAGTGGCAGTCCATATTCGGATATAAATCTGTCTCGTTTAGCTTCGGGTAGCTCAGGTATCTTGGTTTTTATTTCCTCTATCCAATCTTGATTCAATAGTATTGGTGGAAGATCTGGCTCAGGGAAATAACGATAGTCATGAGCGTACTCTTTACTGCGTTGCGAGACAGTCTTCCCTTTATTTTCTACCCAGCCTCTGGTTTCCTGAACGAGTCGCTTTCCTTCTGCGGCTGCTTTTCTTTGCCGCTTGGCCTCATAACTCAAAGCACGGTAAACTGCCCGGAAGCTATTCATATTCTTAACTTCTACCTTAGCCAATAATTCAGTACTATTCTCCGGACGTATGCTGATATTAGCATCACATCTGAAGCTGCCTTCTTCCATATTTCCGGTGGATACTCCTAAATATTGCAGTATGCTGCGTAGCTTTATCAGGTATTGCCTCGCTTCCTCTGGTGAACGGAGGTCAGGCTCACCGACAATTTCCATCAAAGGTACACCGGCTCGGTTAACATCTACCAGACTATAATTTTCTCCAGATGGAGAGGTTTGGTGTACTAGTTTGGCCACATCTTCTTCAAGGTGTACTCTGGTTATGCCTATTTTTTTCTTTTCGTCGTTAACTTCGATATTGATCCAGCCACCATTTCCAAAAGGAGCATCAAACTGTGAGATTTGATAACCTTTCATCAGATCTGGATAGTGGTAGTTCTTGCGGTCAAATTTGGAATAATCGGATATTGTACAGTGCAGAGCTAGGGCTGTCATTACGGTGTATTCTACTGCCTGCTGATTTATTGTAGGTAAAACACCAGGCAGTCCCAAGCACACTGGGCATACATGTGTATTGGGAGGAGTATTGGCGTAGTCGGCGCTGCAACGGCAATACATTTTGCTTTTGGTAAGCAGCTGAGCATGTACTTCTAATCCAATAATAGTCTCAAAATTCATAATTTCTAATTCTAATAAAATAATAATGAGTTAAATATATCACTAAAGAATTGGTAAATATTTGTTTAGTTCATATTCAGTTACTTGAGTACGATACTGTTCCCATTCTATTTTTTTATTTTTTATGAAACTCTCAAAGAGATGGTCTCCGAGGGCTTCTCTTATCAGCTGGCTTTTTTCAGTTACATTTATAGCATCAGATAAATTCATAGGTAAAATATTAATGCCTCTTTTTTGTCTTTCCTCATCGCTCATTTCAAAAACATTTTCTTCAATAGGGTCAGCTAACTCATATTTTTGCTCAATGCCTGTAAGACCGGCGGCTAGCAATACACTAAATGCCAGGTAAGGATTACAGGCCGGGTCCGGAACCCTAAACTCAACTCTGGTAGCATTTTCTTTTCCCAGTTGATACGCTGGTACTCTAATCATATCTGACCTGTTTTTTGTTGCCCAGGAAATATATACTGGTGCCTCATAGCCGGGTACTAATCGTTTGTATGAATTGAGCCATTGGCTGACTATGGAAGTAATTTCAGGAGCATGTTTTAGGAGTCCGGCAATGTAATGTTTGGCTATTTTCGACAAATAGTAAGATTCGTTTGCATCATAAAACACATTCCTGTCACCTTTGAATAAAGATTGGTGAATATGCATACCACTGCCATTCATATTAAATATGGGCTTGGGCATAAATGTTGCGTGAAATCCGTGCTGTTGAGCCACATTTTTAATAACCAATCGGCTGGTCATAACATCATCGGCGATGCTTAAGGCATCGGAGTAATGCAGGTCGATCTCATGCTGACTTGCTGCTCCCTCATGATGACTGATGTCAATAATAACTCCCATTTT
>JAQTVP010000016.1 GCA_028707015.1 Dehalococcoidales bacterium
GCTGCTGTAGGGCAATGTTGCGGGCGATATTCATGGCGAGAGTTGTTTTTCCCATAGCCGGACGTGCGGCCAGTATAATAAGCTGCTCCGGTAGTATCCCGTCCAGCATTTCGTCCAGGCTGGTAAAACCGGTGTACAACTGTTTTAAATTACCGGTGATTACTGGTTTTTGCTCGGTGCCATTCGGTTGCTCCTCGAATATCCCGTCCAGTAGCTGCCGAAGGCTGGTAAAACCCTCGTCTATAGCAATACCGCTTCTGGCTCCGTAGAGGACGCTGTCAGCCCTGCCGTAAGCCTCTGACAGGTCATTAGAATCGCTATACCCGATACCGGCTATCTGTTCACCGGCGTTAATCAACCGGCGAAGCCCGGACAAACGTAAGACAATTTCCGCATACGAGTCCACGTCAACCGACGTGGGACAATTTGCTATCAGGTGGGAAAGGACAGCCGCACCGCCGATTAGCTCGTGTTTACCGTCCGTTACCAATTGCTGGTAGACGGTAATCTGATTGATGGTTTTATTATCGCGGTACAGTGCTACTATAGCGGCATAAAGGAGACTACACCGTTCGGAGTAAAAATCTCCCGGCTGCAACGGTGACTGTATCATGTCCAGAGACTCCGTGCCGCCGATTAAAATAGAGCCGATGACAGCCTCCTCAGCATCGATGTCATGCGGCGGTAATCTGGTTTCGGTCATGTGTTACCTCATAATGTTAAATATTTAAAAAACCCGTCTTTTCAAATGCTTTAATCTGGATACCTGCAAAACCTTTTTCTAACCTCTCCCGGCACCGCGGCCCCATACCAGCTCGCCGGTACTTCCGGCGTTTGAGCTTCCGTCCGCAAATCAAGCAACGATGTGCCGGGGGGGGTGACATTAATGGTTCTTGAAACTTCTCGTTGCATTTAGGCACTCTTTCCCTTTCGTGATATAATTCTTTTACTATGTCTAGAATCCTTAAAGTTGGGCTTAACAAACTTGCCGATTGGTTGAATGGAATTATTGTAAGCCAAATTGTGGCTATCGCCCTTCAGGCGGCTAGATATTTTGGCGGTACTAAAGAGCTTCTCATTTTTTACAAGGTTCAGGAAGCCTATGAATCCGTTAGTTTGATGACGGATATTTTGTGGTTGATTAGTTTCATATTGCTTATTATCAGTGTTTCTTATCATTGGCTTAGAAAAGTATTTCCGAGCCTTTCCAGTTATTAGCAGTTTAATCATTACTAATAACTTATAGATTAAATAAGTGAATAACACTATAAAAGTAATATATCCGAGCGTAAATATTAAGGTATTCAATTAATTCTCCTTTACTGGCTGTGGTTCAAGCTCTTTTATTATCGGTTGCTTTTCAATACCCACAACATCAGACCAATTATGATATTCATACTTCAGTCCAGCCACTTCAGCCGGCGTCTTTCCGTTAAGGCTCATGTGTGGTCTGAAGAAGTTATAGTTTACTAACCAGCCGTCCATGATACGTATAAAACTCATTTTAATTCCACCTCAGTAAGATAAATAATATTAGGTTGTTATTCCACATCCTCTAGCTAAAATACTAAAAAATAAGGTCATAAATATCGTAAATAATATTAAAAATATTTGCATCTGATAACTACCCCTATCTTCTATTTCAAAAGAAGCCATTAAATATGTTTCGCTTTTTGTATAATCTCCAGAGGTAAAGTTAACGTATAGCATATATTCTTTGTGTGGATGTAGATTACCTAAAGCCATCGCTCTTCTTTTCCCTGAATTCCACAATGCTAATTTCTTCCGAAATCCGCTGTTAGTTACTTCTATTTCGCCATTACCTTGTTTATTCTCATTTCCTTTGGAAATTATGTTCCCATCTAAATCACGTAATTCCCAATGATAACGCCATACATCTTTAACGTTTTTTAAGTTATCTGGTATCAATATTCCTATTTCAAAAGTAATATCACTATCCCAAAAATAAGGTATCCATCCCATACCAGGGAAACTACGTAAATCGTCTCTGTCATGAAATAATTTAATTGAATATTTATTCCATTTCCTTGTATATAATTTCATACGTCTCCCCAAACAAGTAGTTAATATTTGTCTAAACATTATTTAGACTCCACTTGTGTATTAGGGGAATTATATACCCTTTGTGTGTGCTTAGGCATTACTATACAACGGTAAGTTGCAAGTACCACATTAATTGCTTTATCATTTTTCACGCACCATCTCCTGCCGGGGCCACCGTCCGGGACATTTTCACCAGCCCGATATATCCGGTTAACCATTCCATCTGAACACCTTCGTCCTTGCACTGGCTGAAATCAGGATAAGCGGGCATATGGCGGTTGATAACCAGTATTCCAACCGGCGGGGATGTTACCGCTTCTTTGAGTCGTGTTTCAAATTCTTGGTCTGCCGTGTCATTTTTCACGGCGTTTTTGTTGCCATGCTGGGCGACGCGATGAGTTTTCGTTTTGAGTTGCCAGGGATATTTATCGGCGACTCCCCAGCGTACTGATATTCCATCAATATACCCAGACTTTCGTCTTATAAGCCAGCTCGCCTGCGATATTTTCCACTTCGCCATTGCCTCACGGAAGCCCATACTCTCAATATCGGCAAGAATTTCATCTTTGTGGACGTCATATTTTGATTTACCTTTCTTCTTTGGTAATTGTTGCCGGTCGCCAACTGATTCCGTATTTTCTTCAGTGATTGGTGTCATAATTTCCTCCTTTGTCGCTCCCGAATTTTTCTTTTCATCCGATTTTCCTTGCCCTTTTGCTCCGCCCCGCTGCGGCGTTTTAGTTTGCGAGCCAACGAGTTGCTCAAAATTCACCTCCTTCTGTGGTATATTATTTTGTGGTGTATGATTAGCTAATCTGTATAACTCCTCGCAGCGGTTGAAAACCTTATTTTGCCCGCATATAGTTACCGGTAGCTCCTCGGTAGGATAAAACAGTATCTCGCCGCACTCACACGTACCGGATTCGATGTACGGCTCTACCCAGTGCCGGATGGTTACATGGTGGACGTGAGGAGCTGTGATTGTCATAATTCCAGTTGCTCCGTTTTAGCATTAAACATATCCATTTGCTCATGTTTCAAATTCACTCTTATCTATTCGCCTCAAAAAAAGCTCTTGCAAATCCGGGGGGGGTAATCGAACGTAACATTGCTCTATTAGGAGATGGAGGCAAACGATGTATCCAGTCTGCCGGAAGTTCTTTTAAGTGGTCTGCAATTCCCAATACAGTACCATTACTACCGCCAGTCCAAGATGGTAGCCTTTCTCTGATAATCTGTGATGCGGACGGCTCGCCGTCCGCATGGGGATATTTAATCTCCACTGGATGTTTAACTGGTATGTTGTGTTCTCCCCATATACAAGTCCGCTTAGTCCAGGGGTCGCCGTACTCATAGGGCTGGAAAGTATATTTGTATTTACCGATGTATCGGGGAAGTCTTCCTACAGGATTCTCCAAAGCCCAAAACTTAGGCTTGGCTTTGTAGATGATACGCAGACAGGTTGCAACAACTGACAGCGCCTCTAGTAATCCCTTTGTCCTATCCTTTTCCGCCCACCATCGAGTACCGGATATACAGAAGTCAGTGCATGGCGGTGCTGCGAGTATTCCGTAAACATTTTTTGGCGGTTTGTAATATCTGACGTCCTGTTCTGGTAAGGTTATTAACCTCACATCATAACCGGCTTCTTTGTACGGTCTGCTCCAAGCACCAGTACCACCACACAAATCAAGAATAATCTTGTCAGAATCTTTCATAATGTCCCTTCACGGTCATTCGATAAGTAAATTTTTATAGGTGTTTAAATTCCACCAGGTGCGTTAAATCGATTGCTCGCATCTGTTTGTGAGCTGCCGTGAGCTTCTGAAATGCGTCCCACTGCTCATCCGTTTTCGGGTCGAGTGATTTTAATAGCTCCCCGGTGCCCGTTATCAGTTTTTTGATTTCGTCAATTTGTTCGTCGGTCATTTTTCTTCTCCTTAAAACATCGGCTGCATTGCCGATTGCTTTTCGCTTTTTTTCGCCGGCGCATACTCGTGCATCATATTGATAACCCGTGCCATTTCCCCTTCAGACGATTCCTGCATGAATTGCCATACCGAGCGGGCTTTGCGGACATCTCCCAGCCCGCCGTCATAAATCCGCTGCCCTATCATCCCCGCCATGTCCGCCGGACACGATTCTGTTTGAGACAAATAACTGATGCACACCTCGATAAATTGCTCTCGTGAGTAGGGTGGGAAGTGGGCGTGCAAAGCGAAGCGAGACAAAAACTCCGGCGTGAATTTAACGGATGAATTACAGGCGGCTATGACGTTGGTGGCTAATTTAATCCCACGGCTCCGCCTGCTCTTGGTCTCCAGTATTTCCCCGGTCTCCATGACACCGAGTAATACCTCCCGAGCTTCCGGCGGCATTTTCTCGATTTCGTCCAGTAGCAAAAACCCGGGTTGCTGTTCAAAGAGGACATCGGAGAGACCGGCAGCCGATACCGAACGCCCGAACGCCAGATAGGAGTCAGGCACCACAGAGCGGACGGCATCAATCAAAACCGATTTGCCGCAAGCGGGCGGACCTTCCAACAGGAAATTAGCCCGCTTACGGTTCTCAATGGATTTGGCTATGGTGAGCTTCAGGTCGTCATGCCCTACCAGTAACGACATGGCGTCCAGAACAACGGCTGCCGGTATCACCGGTCTAGAGTGCTGGGATAATTGCCTTTGCACCCATTCGTTACCCTTAGCCGTGAGTTTGTATTTTGTCAGCCGGTAATCTTCGAACTCGACGTGAATCATGTCCATCTGTAGCAGGCGGCGGACGTCGTTTTTATCCGCCCCTACTGCCCGACTCTCCCAGTGGCGGTACCGCTCCGGGCGCCGGGGGTCATGTTCCCGCTCATATGCGGCTGTCAGTATAGATAAGTCATCTGCCATAGGAAACTCTCCTAAACCATTCTTAAGGCTTCCTGGATATAACCAACGAGTTGCTGTGATTGCTCTTTGGTAAGTTTCGCAATGGCAACAGACGGCGTATCACCGTCAACCGCGTATGCCGTTTTGATGTAGGATAGCAGATTCTTGTTAGAATAAGCCTTTAATCCGCCTCTCTGTAATTTGTTAAGGGTTTCCCGTAGCCATTCCATATCGATAAACCCTGCGACAGGTGAATTTGTGCCGGTTGCCTGTATATTCTCCGCTTTTTCTAGTAATTTTTTAGGTTCATCGATTTGCTTTTTTACCGGGTCTTCGGCTGCTTTTTTCGCCTTCCGCTCCTCCTCTAGCCTGTCCCGCTCCTCACCCATTTTTTCAAAGTCGGCATCGGATTCTGTTTTAGGTTTTTGCCTGCCACCGTCCGGCATATCACCATATAACTCATCTATATTTTTTTCGATTGCCTTATTTTGTTCCCGGTGATAGACAACGGCTTCCGGTGTGCCAAGTACCTCCTGCACCGGGTCCGGTTTTTTGATGGCGTCTGCCGGATAGGTGCCGTCGTCATCCTCCGGTGCTTCGTCCTCGGCCGGCGTCGGCAATGCTAGCCATTGGTGTGCCTGCTCTTTCGATTGTGACATTAACTCACGCATCGTCAGCCGGGTGCGCAGATTGAGAACGCGGACAACTTTTTTTTGACCGTCATCGGGGTTAACTACCTCAATCGGCTCGATGGTTAACACTAAAGGGATGAACGCTATTCTCTTGTACACGGCCCGAATCATGGCGGCGGCATTGTTGATATTACGGATAGAGTTAATAGAGCTGGTGTCCACCTGCCAAACACCGAAACCGGGTAAATCCGGCATGATAAACTGGAGGTTCATCGTTTCCTTACATTCCTGCGGGATGGTTCTTTTTTTGCCGTCAATTTCAACCACCCGCGGGGAATAATAGATACATTTCCTTCCGTCGCACTGTAGCGTTTTATGGGCAATATCCTTTGTTTCCCTTCCCGCCATGTCACCGGTGGCTGTGTCTATCATGCGGCGGCAGGTAACACCATCGCCCTTACATGTAAGCCCTCGATATGAGGAGTAACGTTTGTAATATTGGCTGCACCAGATTTCGTCGTCCTCGACCGGTATCATAATGGGGAGTTCTGTGGGTTTTTCATTACCAAGTGCCTTCGCTAACTCCGGCGATACTACGAAATAATCAGTGGCGGAAGGATATTCTTTCCCGCTCTTTTCACTGACCTTCTTAACACCAAGATGGATTTTCCCCAGCCGGGGTAACCTTCGTTGCTCTGTGAGTCCTGCTATTGGCATAATTGTTTTCCTCCTTTATCTCGCACTCACCCTGAGTACTTCGTCCTCATAAATTTCTATCCCCGGTATCTCCTGAATTCCCTTCTTAACCAGTTGGGTAACCAGGGATTCGTTGACCAGCATGTATTGCCGGGGGATAAGATTTATATCGGTGATTACCCATTTACGGACCTTCATAGTCCCCATGCTGCCGACCTCCGTGTGTATCTTTGTTGCCGGTGCCCGGGGCACGTCAACCGGCGTCGTATCGACTGTGATGACTCCCTCATTAAGAGCCGCCTCACGTCTGGCAAGCTCCTCTTTCTGTCGGTTGATTTCTTCGGCTTCCCGTCTCCGGCGTTCGGCTTCCTGCCGGTAGCTAAGAATCTTGGTGCGGGTAATGGAATCGGCTTCGGCTAACGGTTTGTTGACTAAATCGAACGCCGCCCGGACCGTGGACAGACAGTTATTAATCGGTACGGAATATTCCCGGTATTTGGCGGCTAAAGTCTTTTTGAGTGTTGCCATTGTCGACAGGTCGTCGGTCGCCAGACGCACATCATCGTCATTGAGAATAACCCGGTTAACGGCATACTCCTGTAACTTATTGACCTCGGTTACCAGCGAAACGACAGCGGCATCGCCGAACGGGTTGATGTTAACCAGGGCGGACTCTTGGGGATTGTTAACCGGCTCAATGATGACGACACTGTTTTTGCCCTCTGCACTCATAAGCGGAAGTTCTACGGTTTCCGGTTTCACGATTGACCCAGCCGGTATTGTTTTGACAGCGTCCCTGAACTTTTCGATTTCCGATTCCGGGACACCGGTAGCACTAACCTTTGCTTTGCCGGTAGTACCCTTTACAGGGACAATTACCACATCGCCGACCGTTAATTCCTCATCTGTGAAATAGGTGTATTCGCGCGGGGATAACGTTTTAGTTGTCTCTGAAAAATACCGCACCTTGACTAATTGTTTTGTTTCCGTTGTCATTTAATCCTCCTTTTTATTCCGGCATTTTATTATCGGCAATTAGTTTTCTTAGCGCTTCGATGCCCTTTCCCTTTATTTTTTTCTGAATGGCTTTAATAGCCGCTTCTTTAGTGCTATATAAACCAGCCCCCATTCCTGTACTAACCTCTGACACAAACAGTTTTCTACCAAAGTCATTATGGATGAAGAATTCAAATTCCTCATAACCGGGTATAACAAGCGGTTCACCATCAACTGTCATATATGAGGGTTGGTCGTTTAAGGAACTTAAGATTATCTTTATTTTATATTCCATCTCCTACCACTCCGAACCTTATTCCATGCATATGCGTATCGGCATCTTGCCGGAGCTGGTCGACAGTGACTCCCATTGCCGAATAGGTGCCCACCAGCTCATCCTTGCAGCGGAGCATGACGAAGTCTTCCGTTTCCCGAATGTAATATCCGGCTTCTTCCTGCTCTCTGGTTAAAATGTGAGAGTTGCAATTCGTAGTAACCATGTTTTCCTTTTCCTCCTTAAAAATCCGATATGTTTTAAATATTTGGTATGTCCTGAATATCCGGTATTCTTTGATTTGGGCTAACACGCCGCACTGTCCTCTGTTAGAATGTTAATGGCATCTCCTTTCGGCTGGGGCTGCGTGGGGATTGATTATCTTTTCCGCAGAGCTGATTTAATAGCCCTGTTGACCCAGGCATTGAAGGAAATTTTCTGTTTTACAGCTCGGCGTATTATCTCGGCAATATCAGTATTCATTAGCCTTATAGCCCTAGCAGTTGAATTCTTTGTTGGCATTGTACACCCTCCATATATTATAAAATAACAAACTTTTAAAAGTTTGTCAATAGGATGTACACCCACTAATAAAATATTTTCACAACCCCCTTGATATTATCTTACTAACAGGTTATACTATTAGGTAAGAGGTGAGGTAAATTATGAAAACTAATGTAAAAGAGTTGAATTGTAAACGGTGCGGACATAAATGGATTCCACGCCAGGTTGAGATAAGAATTTGTCCCAAGTGCAAAAGTCCTTATTGGGATAGGGTTAAAAGCACTGTGTAAAAAAGGTTAAATTATGAAAATTTTATCATCAATATTTGCACAAAACATTATGATACAGTCCGGGATGCGAATACTATACAAAAATAATCAGAATAGTAAAATTATAGAGTGTGTAGTTGATGAGGCATCACCAAACGGTAAATTCCTTAAAATTTCTGATACTTGGGTCAGCCGTAATGATATAACTATTCTCTCAATACTGGATAATATTAAAGAATAAACGGAGGTTTTATGCTGGATTTATTATATATTGTCACTATTTACATCTTCGCAGTTATCGGTATACTGTCATGCCTGGCTGTAATCATAATACTGTTTATCTTCTATCGTTACGATATTAAACTCAATATTGATAGCGGTAGTAAGAAGCCGATAGAAATTAAGAAACAGGACTAATTATGGGATTCCACAAACCGCACCGTAAAGAAGTTATAGCCGCTAAGGTTCTTACTCAGAAGCGGATAATACGGTGGATGCTAAGGCTGGATAGAATATTACTGACTATAGAACTGGAAAAGAAGGATAAAAAGAGATGATTGGATGCCTACTGGGATTATTCATCTGGCCATTTCGATTGATAAAATATTGCGTTACAAATGGTTGGAAAGGACTAATCATCCTGGCTGCCATTATTATAATTATTATTATCTTAGGGGTATCTATGACTAAAGGTGATATTAAAAAAAGCAACGCACCGGTTACTACCTCAATTACCAAAACTAATGTCTTAAAAGGGATTCCTACAGTTAAGGAAGCACCATATATAGTTTACATTTTAGACCAGTATATATACGCAGAAAAAGCGACTAAAAAAGATGGTGTTACAACCATATCGGTTTACTGGGAATTAATAAATAAAACGTGGGTAAAGAAGTCTGGTACGTTATTTTTAAACGAACAATTTGGGAAAATTACCATTAAAAAGAGGTAAATAAAGTGGGATTGGGTAAATTGGTTAGTGCCAGAAGTTACATAGAGAATAAATTAGCTACAGCCGGGAAAGATTATATATTGAGGCAGTATGCTAATGAACTTAAAAAACGTAACCGGAAGTCTATTAAAAACGACGGGGTACCTATCACCGAACAGGAATTAATTGAGGGATTAACAGACGATTGGAAATCTATGGGTGTTTTTTACCGTTCACGTGGTATAACATTAGATGAACTTATCGAAGCAGGTAAATCTGCCTTAACTGATGCAACGGAGCCGGAACCGGAACCAAAAGGATTCGGAATAGTTTATAAGGCGGTTGAAAAGATAGGGCGTAATACAAAGTGTCCGTGTGGCTCCGGTAAGAAATATAAACATTGTTGTGGGAGGTGAGAATGTATACTGACCCTGGGGCGTTATCAATCCTAATTGGTGCTGTAATAGGTTTTATAGTCGGAGTCCCGATGTATTTTTTGATTTGGAAATCTAAGTTAAAGGATTGGATTAATGCAAGAAGAAAAAAGTAGTTTCCGGGACCCGGTAAGCAAGGTTTTTAACAATGGTAATAATATTTATCGGGAAATATATCCTCCATATTTTAACGAATACAATAAACTGATGAATAAAGGATTGTATGACGAATTAACTGATTGTAATTTATTGATACCTCATAGCCTTATAGGCTCTAGAATTGATAAAATTACTATCATACCAAGAATGATAACCTTTATCAGTTATCCTTACGAGTGGTGCTTCTCCATGCTAAAATCGGCAGCATTAAATACTTTGGCGATAAATAGAATAGCCATGGAACACGGAATGATGCTTAAGGACGCGTCAGCTTACAATATGCAGTGGGACCACGGTAGCATGGTATTGATAGATACCTGCTCATTTATGACATATGAAGCTGGAATGCCATGGGGGGCTTATCGCCAGTTTCTTCAACATTTTTTATACCCATTGGTACTAATGGCATATAAAGATGCCTCATTCGGCAAATTATCACAATCCTATATGGACGGTATTAGAGCTAAGCTAGCAATAAAACTACTTCCCGGAAAACTACGGTTTCATCCCGGGATGTTAGCACACGTGTATGCTCAATCGTTAAATTTTACAGTAAATCCTAACCGTAAGGTTATTATGTCCAGGATGGCATTAGACGCTTTGTTAAATAATCTTTTTAATTTAATACGTTCACTGGAGTATAAAACACGTTCAGACTGGACAAATTATAGTGATGGCGATAGTTATTCCCCGGCCGCTAAGAAGTCTAAGGATAATATTATAGTTAATTTATCCTCAAAATATCTTTATAATCGTGTAGATTTAGGGTGTAATACAGGCGAATATAGCAGGTCCGCATTATTAGCCGTTGATTCGGACCATGATTGCATAGAATATGTTTTTGAAAAAAGGGAAGATAATTTACCACTTATCATAGACTTATGCAATCCGACGCCGGCTATCGGGTGGGGTAATACAGAACGTAAGTCTTTTTGGGATAGGGTACATGTTGAAAATATCATGGCACTGGCATTAATTCACCATCTATGCGTCGGTAATAACGTGCCGTTATCTTATGTAGCGGAATTATTCAGTCAGCATTGTAAAAACCTGATTATAGAGTTTGTACCACTTGAAGACCCAAAGGCTAAATTATTACTCGGGAAAAAGAATATACCTCCGTATTCACTAGAAATATTTAAGTCAGAATTTAGCAAATGGTTTAATATTGTGGGGGAATATCCGATAGAAGATTCATTGCGTACGATATATGTTATGGAGAGGATATGGGGAAATTAAAATATCTCTCTCCGCCATTATTGGCAATCTTTACTGTTACCAGCCTGTATGCTGCAAATGCTGAACGGCTGGAATGGACACAGATATTTATACCGTTGATGCTGGCATCAACGGTATCATGCTTATTTATGCTTTTATTCTGGTTATTAAAGTATACCTCCATAAATATGCCTTTTGTGGCTTCGGTATTCACTATTGTTATACTATGCTGGAATATTATGCCTGTCTGGTTAGACATAATGTTATTAGTGTTATCTCTAATATTCAGTCTACAAAATCATTTTAAATTGAGGATAGAGATTTTATCTTTAATACTGATTATTGCCAACCTTGTATCAATAGGGCAGGGGATATTTAATCACTTAAATAACAAGGTTAATATTCAAACTACTCAAATAGGGATAGCTAAGGAAGGCTCTCCCAATATTTACTTTATAGTTCCGGATCGGATGCCGAGTATAGATGCTATGCGTGAGAGTGGCATTGATTGTGATATATTCCTGCAAGCACTAACAGAAAGGGGATTTTACGTTAAAACCAATCAACTTAGTGCAGATGAATATTATCCTATTAACCCTCCCGATGTTGACTCCACCAGGACTATGCGATATTTTGCGTCTGTTTTAAATGAAGGTTTATATATACCATTAAATATCGAATATAAATCATGCCTATTTAATATAAAAAACGGTAGTATATTTAAAAAACTGCATGAGCTAGGGTATACTACCTGCAATGTAGCGACATGGTTTTCCGAGACGTCAAATCTGCCAGTGGATTATAACTACAGATTCAAGTATATTACATTTCTGGAAAGAATATTCCAAGATGAATTGAGTATTGCTTTTTTCGATAGAACCATATTTAACGGGCTTAATTTAAGAGTACTGGAATCAACATCATCTCAGAATAGTATTGAGAGAAAACGCTTACAATGGCAGTTCGATGAAGTTACAAAAATATCCCGAAGTAATGGAGGTCCTATATTTACCTTAGCTCATTTGATGCTACCTCACGAGCCATATATTTACGCAGATAGCAGATTAGGTAGAGTAGTACAATATTATCAGGAAATCATTTATGCTCAGGATTATTTAATTCGATTAATAGATTCAATCAGAGAATACGACACAGATGCTGTTATTATAATTCAATCAGATGAAGGCATGGCATATGCAAAGCCGGTAGAATTAAACTACGATTTATCCAACACACAATGGAATGGAGTATTAACCGCCTGGTATATACCGGGAGCCGATAAAAGTATACTATCGGAAATAAAGCATACTGAGATATTAAAATACTTAATTTGGGACTTATATACATAACAGGTTGAGCTACGCGTTGCATAAAAAAAGACCGCTCTGTCGTGAGCGGTCTCCTAACCCTTTGAGGTCATATTAGCACGTTTGTATCTGATAGTCAAGAGGTTTTGAAAGAACTTACTTGTAACTAATCGTTGTATTGACATAGTGCCTAATTATCGGCTATACTATTGCTAACCCATAAAGGAGGCTGATAATGACCGAAAATAACCCTACTGAATTTTCTGTTATTTATGACGGCGATGCATTAAAACAACACACAATGGATGTCAAAGACCTTGCTCCAGCATTACTATCTTTAGGGCAGGCTTTTGACAGGGCTAATTCATTATTAAATGGTGAAAAAGCGGATATTAACTTAAATATAAAAGCATTATCTCCGGGTTCGTTTGATATTGCATTAATATTAAGCCAGACATTACAAGGTGCATCAAACGCTATCTCTTGGGATTGGCTAACTTCAGCTATAAATCTAAGGGAAGTATTAATTGGCACACCTTCTGGGATAATAGGCTTAGTAATGTTAATACGGAAACTAAAAGGGAAAAAACCTAAGCAAATAGAGACTCCAGAGGGAATCACGTTTGAAGCTGAAAATATTAAAATATCTGTACATAAAGATGTAGCGAAATTATTTAATGATAGAATTACTCGTGATTTGATAGAGGGTGTTGTAAGACCGTTACAAAAACCTGGAATTAAAACGCTTAGCTTTAAAGAGAAAGAGAAAGTATTAGAAACAGTAGATAGTTCTGAAGTGGAATATTTTACATTTAATGGCGATGAAGGAAGTCCTAAAGAATACATCATTCCAAGACAAAGACTGCAAATAGATAGCCTTAAATTTAAAAAGGGTAAATGGCAATTAAATGACGGAGCACATAGTAACTGGTATCTAATGGACGACAAAGTATTTTTAGATTCAATAAAAAAGGGGAAACTTTTTGGGATGTATGACATTTTAATATGTGATGTTTCAATGAATCAGCAAATCTTAAGCGATGGTAAATTAAAATTAGATTATGCAGTAAAAAAAGTAATAAACCATTTTAGACCGGGAGAACAATTACCATTTAAGGCAGAATAATATAATGAGTTTTATTCGTACTAAAGAAATACCGCCACATTCGGGTAACTTCTATGAATATGAAGTTATGGATTATTGGGACAATGGACACGTCAGACAAAAAGTAATTCAGTATATCGGCAAATCAGGAACGGTATCACATCCGCATTTAATAGGGAATATACCGATTGTAAAAGATTCTCCCGTTCCCGATTCCTTAAGCTGTTAATCAATTTAAGGACTTCCATCCGAATGTCGGGGATACATGGATTGCCGATGAAACATTTATTCGTATTGATAAAAAGAAGCCAAGCGAACCAAATATTAAGAATCCATATTCAAAAAGTCGTTCGGCAAAGTGGATTGTGTTTTGGGACATTATTGACTCAGAGACTAGATTCTTATTAGCTTCACAAGTCGCCACAAGCAGAAGTGCAAGAGAAGCTAAAGAGTTAATGCTCAAAGCTGCCAAGTGTGCGGGTAAGTTACCGAAGGTAGTTGTTACTGATAAACTCACTTCTTACGTAGAGGGCATAGAATTGGCATAATTGGGCTGATGTTGTGGGTATCAAAAAAGAGCCGTTAGTCCAATTATTAGAGCCACAAACAGTATAGCGAGCCTAGTGCCTAATGCTACGAGAAGTTACAAGAACCTGAAAGAAAATGATATAAAAATATATCATTCCACGCCCCCGTGCGGGGGGCAACCGGTATTTTTGAGCGTAAAAAAATATTTTTTAAAATAGAACACTTGGACTATTGACAAGGCTATATAACTGTGATAATATGAGAGTAGAAACAAAATAAATATGGAGGGGGAAAATGAAAAACACAAATTTTGCAAACACCTATAATCCCGACACCGGTATGGATGATTTTGGTAACGATGGGGGGAGAAAATTTCACGAACTATCAGCAGATTATCTCGATGGATTCTGGGGAGACCCTAGAGAAACCCAGAGCATGAACGATGACGAAATACAGGCAGCCGCATATGAGATGGCTGCTAATTGGGCTAGAGTTGGCGATTATACCGATGAGACTGACCCATCCATTTCAGCTATAATCGTATTAACTCGTAAACTCTACCCAAAAATCTAATCCCACCTGCCCCGCCGGAGGCTTAGTATCCGGCAAAAGGAGGGAGAATGAAATATAACAACGATAACAACCGGGACCCGGCTGCCGTCTACCAACTATCATGCCATCGCTGCGGACATCGCTGGTTCCCCCGGTCGCCGGTAACACCGAAATGGTGTCCGAAATGTAATTCCCCCTACTGGAGCAAGCCCCGGAAAGCCAAATAAGGAGAGTGAAAAATGAAATTTAAATCGTCTTGGAGAGTTCGGAAAATATCAGAGGCTAGCCAGAAAGCGATTCTGCCGTGCGGATGCGATTATAATACCTTGGATAAAGAACATTTGCTACATTGTTGCCCTAAACACGAGATTATTTAGGCTATTCGGCAAGTAGTATAGAAACAGTATATCATAATATTGTTGTACAGGGTTAGGAAGTAAAGAAAAGCGGGTCACGAAAATGAAACTTCTAACTAAAATCAGAAAAGCAGACACCACCAGGAAAACCGAAATCTGGCAATCCCTTGATTTATCTAACAATGAACGTGACCAACT
>JAQTVP010000170.1 GCA_028707015.1 Dehalococcoidales bacterium
GATCTCATTCTTCTTCGGTTCATGCCCGTAATGGGTAAATATTTTCAAGATATCCGTCTTTGTCTTTAGCTCCTGGATCACTTCAGCGTTGATCATGATTCCTCCTTTTCAAACTTCGAGGTCCCCAATTAGATTTTCCAAAAGCTAATTGGGGTGTAACCTCTGCTATCCTTTAGTTCAAATGTAACTAAAGGTATATATACATAGATAGAATGTTGAATCAGAGAACTAATCAGAGTATTATCTGTGTTAGGAACTCCGGTTCCACAAGGGCCTGTTAGCTTGTAGCTCGCCAAAGTCATCAAGCTAATAGGCTTTTTCTTTTTTAACCGCTTATGCTAAAATAAGCTATTGACATCACTAACTATCTCAAATATATCTACTCATATATATTTTGTCAATGCTTCAAAGGAGATCCGTATATGTATAATAAATTTAAGACACAACCTACTATCGAAACCAATCAGAAGGATATTAACATGACTACTATGAGCATGGGAGAAAAACTAGCGCTCCTGCGTATAAGAAAAAAGATAAACAAGAAACAATTAGCTGAAATGACAGGACTGCACTGGACCAGTATTTCTAAATACGAAAGAAATGAAGCGGTTCCTTATGCGGACGGATTAAAAAAACTCGCCACTGTTCTGGAAGTGCCTACCGATTACCTGCTTTTTGATGATCACGAAATAGACTCTACGATCAGAGACCATGAACTCCAAAGTTTAGCCGCTCAAGTTGATAGATTACCGGATAAAGATAAAGAATTCATTAAGGACACGATTAAAAACTATCTTAAAAAGAATGCTGCCTGATCTCAATAATCCAGGCTCTTCTTTACCCACTGATAAAACCGTTCTGTATGCTTAACTATCTCTTCGGCATTTTTCTGTGTGAATAGCTTGCGCTCGTATTCAATGACATTCTTTAGTCCCAGGATTTTTCTCAGGTGCCCGGCGTATTCTTTTGTTTGAGGATAGGGCACTTTCTCTATCAGCAAATCTGCTGCCAGCCGGTGATCCTGGCTGGTGTTCCTCAGCCCGGCAACCTGTGCCAGCAAAGCATCACTCGCGGATATGGCGCAATGTACAGCGTTCAAGCCAACTGCGTTCCATAACTGTTCATCATAGCTCCTCTGCATGGTCTCATAAAATTCCTTGGCCTTAATAAAATAGTCTCTTGAGCTTGACGGCTCGATCGTCGATCCGCTTAACTTTGCCATATCTTTCTGACCTCCCATTTATCCCCAAAAATCCAGTCCCCATTGTCCATAATCTCCCGGACTACTTCTACGTCTTTTTTCTCCGGCAGTTCTTCCAGCGTGAATACATGCGGAGATACCGGTAGCGAATATAATTGGCCTGCCTGTGATACATACTCATCAAGTGCCTGATCAAAGCTCTCTGTCTTCTCTTTCACCACAAAACATACATCAAGGTCGCTTTGTTCGTTTTCCCGGTTCCTAGCGTAACTACCATATATCACAATCGCTTCACTGAATGTGCCCAGCTTGTTAATAATTTCCTGCTTGATCTTCTCGTAAAGCCCTTGTTCCTGCTTGATCAGCGGCATGATGACTTCCTGGGTAAAATAGTTCTCCCGCAGCCGGTATATGTATGCTCTCCCGGCTAATTTTTTGCCCAGGATGGACCGCTCAGAAAGGTGATCAAGATATTTGATCGTGGTCTTGTGGTTGAGCTTGGCCAGAAAACTTACATGACGGCCCGTGTATTCTCCCGGCATCATGACAAACACTCTCAGTATTTTTAGGATTTTGGGATCAGTTAGAAAATCAAGGTAATTTTTTACTTTCATGACAACAAATCTTTTCATGTGTAATTGTTTACATATATACTACCTCAAATTACACATAAACACAATGCCGCTAATAATCAGCGTTCCGGTCCTAATCCTCCCGCGCTTGACCTTCGCTCCCGTGGCCTCCGGTGGTGCTCCGGCATTCGCTGACAAACACCTATTGAGTAGTTTGCGACTGCTATCACCGTTCACGCGTCCTGCGCTCTCTGCACCGCCGGCTAATCCTCGCCAGCTCACAAATTACCTCAAGATCAGACCTCAATTACCGCTCAGCTCGCATAATATTAGATATGCAAACTACGCTCGGTTGGTGAGCCTGTCGAACCACATATTGCGGATAGTTGAGCGTAATTTACATATCTAAGCCAATATTATGCAACACCACCTCCGGCTTGTTCATCGTCTCGTCTTCGTGGCATCGTCTTAGAACTTTTTCTATACCTATCAACCAAATATCCAACATTGTAAAATATAAAAAGCAAAATCGTTATAAATATCAAATATACCAAAAATGCCGGTACACTTTCACCATCATAAGGTGGCTTTACCGAGTAAGAGAATATATAAAATGCCAATACCGTGGAAGAAATAATGGATAATAGATAACCTATTAGTCCCCTAAAATAATTTAATCGGTATCCACGCATATTTTCGTATAGCATCGGATATCCTAGTCCTACACCGCCCAATATAGCCAATTCTATTACAAGCCTAATAAGTACACTCTGTACTGCGCTAGGAGCCGGTAATATCGCATAAACGCTACATATAATTATAGTAACCAAAAACAGAGCTATATCTATAGAATATTCTTTTATCACGTTCATTGTTTGTTCCTTTACTGATTAGTATTAGGGTAAATAAATTCTCCCTCATTATTCTTAATAAAATCGCTAAACTGAAAATTTGGGATAGTACCAAACAACGTTGGTTTGCTAATATTTAACCCTCCGTAACTAAAAATATCGTATACCAGGTCAGCGCAGTTTTCGCTATAAATTGTTCCGTTCCTATCGAATAGACCTTTTACACTATAATCTCTTATGTAGGATTGATTCGCATAATCAATCATTTTTACATCTTGGGATAAAGAAGTTTGCACCATAAACATTCTATCGTATCGCTTGGAGATATCGCTTGCTAAAAAGTCATTTAAATTATTGAACTTGTAGATAGAATTAAAGCTAATGTTATCGCCAGAAGTGAATAAATTATTGAATTTTATACCGTCTTTCGAGAAATAATACCACCCACGAATATCGTCTCCTACTAAAGATGCATTATGTCCAGCTTTAAACAAAACGAGGTTAACTGCATCACTATCATTAAGCAAAATCGCATCATTCCCATCGGGGTCCCAATAGTTGACCGGGTCATTGTTGGCATACACATAGGGGTTATAGGTCTTCAGGTTATCAAGTGTTGGACTATAGGCATCATCGGTCAGGAAGCGTTTCATCTCAGGCATATATATCCTTTTGCCAAGGTTATAGCTCCTTGTACTTTTATCATAGATTTTCCCGGTATACACATAGTTATCATCTGTTCTACCTTCCCGCTTATACACAGACTGCGGAGCTCCCCACGCATCATACTGGTTTTGATTAACTACATCTCCTTTTGCATCCGTTGTTGTTACCGTATTACCCAGACAATCATTTGCATAATATATTATATTTTCCGTATCATTTCCTGGATTGCTTATTTTACTCAATAGCAGGTTACCTGGCCCCCATAAGCATTCCATACTTTTGTCCGGTCAAAAGTATCAAAACCCGCAGGGATACCCTGACCCATTACACCT
>JAQTVP010000171.1 GCA_028707015.1 Dehalococcoidales bacterium
CCCAGAATGCTGGAATCAGCTACGCCATCATCTTTTCAAATTGATGAGGCTGCAAGCAACCAGAAAACAAGTGACAACAAGAATGGCCATGCTAAACTGAAAAAAACCGTAACAGATTATGCCACTAACCATCCGGCTGCCCTCGAGGCTGCATTAAAAGATGCCCCAGAATCAGCTAAACCTGCTCTGCGCAGAGCTATTAATGTAGCAAAAGCCGGTTATGAAAAAGCCCTCAAAGGTATGGAATAACCAAGCTTTTTTTAAATTTTTCTTCAAACCGCCACTAACTAATTAGTAACTTTTCCGTTATCTATTGTAGAGAACAATTTTAGAAGGAGGATGTAAATAATGCACAGGAAATGGTTATTGGGTATCGGATTGTTATCAATTATAGCAGTAGTTGCTTTTTCTGGTTGTAATACAGCTACTGACAGCATTGAAGGATTACCTTCTGATTTACGAATCAGCATGAGTAACCAGCAGGAAGGTATTTGGGTCAGCGGATTAGGCGAGATTATCGTTACTCCAGATATTGCCACTCTCAGGCTAGGTGTACAGGCACAAGCAGCAAATGTGACAACTGCTCAGGAACAAGCATCAGCAGCCATGGACAAGGTAATGGCTGCTTTAACGGATAACGGGGTCGCAGAAAAAGACATTCAAACCCAGTATTTCAATATCCGCCAGATAACCAAATGGGATAGAGATACAGAAGAACAGGTTGTAACTGGTTATGAAATAACTAACTCAGTAACAGCTAAGATACGGGATATAGAAAAATCAGGAACAATTGTTGATGCGGTGATTGCTGCTGGTGAAGATTTTATCCGCATTGATAATATATCCTTTTCAGCAAGTAACCCATCAGACTATTATGATGATGCCCGGGAAGCAGCTATGGCCGATGCTAAAGCAAAAGCAGAACTTTTAGCCGACCTGGCAGGCGGTAAGCTAGGAAACGCAACCTACATTTCCGAAAGCACACCGTATTCACCGCCTGTCTACCGGCAGGATGTATATGAAGAAACCGCAAAGGATAATGAAACAGCAATTAGCCCCGGAGAAATAGAGATTAATCTCACCGTTCAAGTGGTTTATTCTATTCTTTATTAGTAAATATAGAGCCATAAATTGTAAGGAGGTAAAAAATGTCAAAAAAAATAAAGGTTATCGTTTCAATTCTGTTAGCAGCAATCTTGTTAACAGCGGGTACCACAATAACAGTACTAGCAGAAGATACAGAGGAGGAAACCACGCCACCAAAGGAAACCAGTAAAAATATCGTTCTGGATAGGGTTGCCGAAATTCTGAATATTGACAAGGAAGATCTGGTAGACGCCTTTAACCAAGCATGCCAGGAAATGAAAGAGGCAGCTTTTATTAATCTTCTTGAGCAAGCCGTTACAGCTGAAATCATTACACAAGAGCAAGCCGACGAAATTCTCGAATGGTGGGAACAGAGACCAAATGATGCACTCAGAGAATGGTGCGGAGAAAGGTTTAAGATGCTTAAACGAAACACCTTTAACCATATGCTGCGCTTTGGTAACTCAGAGAAAAATGGTTTTGGTCTGCAGAAGTCCTTTGGTAACAAATTCTGCCCAAATTTTCCACTGCTAAATGATTAATCTACACCGCTGATAACCCGAATATTAAGAAAGGGAATCTCTCTTGGAGATTCCCTTTCTAGTTTACTCTACCTCTGCTATTACACAAACCTATTTATTTATTATAGCTATTATAGTAATAGCAGTAATATTGTGAACACGAAGAAATAAACACTGATAATCAGGCTATTATACAAAGTGCAGCATAACGCTCCCATTCACTATAAATACAGCCACAATATTGCTGTCGGTAAAGATTTAGCCTTTTGGTCATATGACGACTGTCTGAATAGCGTTTTCTAAGATCAGCATTGAGAAATTTTATGTTTTTTTCCTTCGCTACATTGTTACCAATTTGTAGTAACAGCTCATGTTTCTGATGAGGACTGATAAGTAGGCTACTGGTAAAAGATTTAAAACCTTTTCGTTGTGCAATTTCAGCAGTTTTCAACAGACGCAACTTGAAACAATACTGGCAACGGGAAGATTCATTTCCAGCTACCTGACGGAAATAATCCATCATATCATAATCACCAGCCACAATCAGCGGAAAATCCATTTTCTGAGCCAGTAATTTTATTGCTTCCAAGCGGCACTGATGCTCTGAATAAGGATGGATATTAGGGTTATACCAAAGAGCACTAACCTCATACCCCTGCTGTTGCCAATGATAAATAGTATAGGCAGCACAATGAGCGCAACAACAATGGATCAGTATAGAGTTATTTTTCATAATTCGCACACTTCTATCTTAGTCAAACATTAGCTTATTTATCAAGTAAAAGAAAGGTAATCCTTCAAAGATTTGAGGTAAATCAGGTAACTATATTCGCCAAGTTATCCCCAAAATGACATACAGATTATTTGTGTGATTATTCGCAGATCAACCATACCAAGTGGAAAACAAATATTATTTTAAAATTACAATATAAATGTATATGTTATCATCAAACTAGAGAGTATAAAGTGTAAGGTTTAGAATAGAGATATATCCAGATTGGGAGGCTGAGAAAACACCGGAGGAAGTAAGATGGATAAACAAGAAAATTTAATAATACTAGATAAACCAAAGTTAAGAAACCCCCACATGATTTGCGGTATTGGCGGCTGGGTAGATGGCGGAGAAGCTGCTACCGGAAGCGTAAAATATCTAATCAGAAAACTGGATGCAAAAAAATTCGCCGAGATACCCATTAATAAATTCCATATATTCCAATTACCAGGACAGAATTCATTGAGACCTCACGTAAAACTTGAGAATGGTATTCTAAAAGAACACAATTTTCCACAAAATCAGTTTTTCTACTGGATTAACCCAAATGCAGATAATGATCTGGTTTTATTTTTAGGAACAGAACCAAACCTTTACTGGGAAGAGTATATAAATACAATCTTCAAGTTAGCTGATGAATTTTCCATTAATCGTACTTACATTTTGGGTGGCGTGCTCGATAAAACTCCCCACACCAGAGAACCCGGCGCCTCTTGTGCCTGTAGCACAGAAGAGCTCAAACACGAGATGCAAAACTACAGTTTACAGTTTAGCAATTATGAAGGACCCGGAAGTTTTAGCACAACATTTCTACATATGTGCCAGAATAAAAATAGAAAATTAATCAGTATCACTGCCAGAGCAACCTACTATCCGGAATACAACATTGTCATCCCTCATAATCCGAAAACAATCAGAACAGTGATAAGAAGACTAAATCATCTGCTCCACATGAATCTGAATATTTCCGACCTTGATGAACAAGTTAAGGAGTTTGAATCAAAACTCAATTTTATGGTTAGCCAGAATGCCCAGTTTCGGACTTATATTGAGGAACTGGAAAAAGATTTTATTGAAGTTAAATATGAGGAACCTCTGGAAATATCAGCTGCCGAAGCTGTGCAGATTGCCGAGGAATTCCTGAAGGGAAAAGGGGAAGATTAGAAATTTACTTTGTTAAGCAAAGCTTAACTCATAAGTTAATTATGTAATCTCAATTGAATACAGTCAAGTTATT
>JAQTVP010000172.1 GCA_028707015.1 Dehalococcoidales bacterium
TTTACCCCTTATTCTGGCGTGTGCGGTTATTATTATTTATTTTGTGAGTGTAATTATGGTGATTCTAGGACGCTTACCAATAAAACCGGTAGAAGGACATCAAATCCAACAGCGGATACTGGCCGGTTCTAAGGGTGACGTGCATGTCAAGTTGAATAGCAGAACAAAATACGGCGGGATGCTATTGATAGAATCGCCTTATGAATGGCTGAAAATAACTCCGGCGATATTATCTCTAAATGAGGAACTGTTGATAATTACAGTATCACTCACACCAATGTTATCCGGACCATCACTAATTAAACTACGAGGGTATGCTACAGACTGCTGGGGGCTAACGCAAACCAGATTTGAAATAGAACCTATTAGACTGCATATTATCCCCAGGGCTAGATATGCCGCCTGGATAGCAAATAAATACATGTCCAATACTAAACCGGGAAACCTGCCAATAGTTTCCAACCTGGAAGCGCTAAAACCGGTTTCTGGTCTGAGAAGAGGAATAGAATACTACGGAAGTCAGATGTATCAACCAGGTGATAGTCTTAAGAATATAGATTGGAAGCATTCATTCAAGTATAACGAGCTTATATCCAAGGAATTCTTAGAGTTGCGGGGACGGCCAGCAATATTTCTGATAAATTTAGCAGCCACAAACGAGGAGGAGCTAGATAAGCTGGGATATAATATTATTGTCTCAGCAATATCACTTGCCAGAAATAATATACCGGTAGCTTTGGCTGTTTATGACCATAAGAGCGTTAGGCTGACTACTCCACTACTGCATTCAAACGACCTTGTGCTGAAAGCTTTGCAAGTTACACAGGAACTGGTTATTTTTAAGGACTCTTTGAAATACCTAAGTACCGTCAACGTTAGGAGATTAAGATCAAATATGCATCGTCTTGAATCTGCAGAAAATCAATCATCCCAAGTATTGTCAGAACTTCTGCAGTTTGAATACAGAAACCTCAATAATAATGCCAGGATCAATCCGGTCAGCAAAGCTCTTTTAGATGTCTTCAAGAAGGCAGACAAACAATCCAACATCGTAGTTATTTCTCAGCAAAATCACGATACGGAGGCTCTATCTTTCAATACCTTTCAATTGGCTCAAAAAGGAAACACCATAATTTACGTTTAGTATCTTAATACCCATAAAATCGGTTGGTGTGTAAAGTGATGAAATTTAACAGACTAGTCAGTTCTGACTATATCAAAATCATTCCTATTTTGGCGTTTGCCTCTTTCATGGCTTTCATACCACACTTAACATATCCTTATGCAGTACATATTGACGAGTGGGTACATATAGCTTACTCCAACGCGTTGCTAGATAGCGGTACCGTATATAGTGCGAACCCGTTTTCAGGGCAAGGTTCCGGGGGTATAGTTGCGTTGCTAGAATCAGGGTACCACATTCCCTTAGCTATTTTCCAAAGGTTTAGCGGAGTCCCGTGGGTTGACATCGCCAGATATGCACCCAGTATCACATTTATTTTCACGGTCTTATCAGTTTATATCTTCGCCAAGAAAATAGGTTTCGGATGGGAAGCCGCTTTCTTTACCTGTTTTATAACCACTACCGTAGGAATACTTGGTCCGGCATTCATTGTGCCAGTGGCCATGGGATTATTATTTGTTCCCCTTCTATTATTTCTCATTACTGATTTTCAAACTAAATGGGCGTACCCGGTAATATGTCTTTTCATTTCATTCCTGATTATCTTACATGCGACTTCTGCCATATTGGTTATGTTAATACTGTTGCCGTTTTGTCTTTTTAATTGGAGGGCTAACCCTAAACATAATCTGGCAGTACTAGCGGCAGTAATATTTCCTTTCCTGTTTACTTTACCCTGGACATCCGGCCTAATACTATCACAATGGGGTTCTCTCTTCGTCCCCAAACCGCTCCCTGCTTACCATAGCTTCTTAAAGATTATACCGGAATATGGTTTTCTTCCAACCACGTTCTGTCTCATTGGTGTTTTTATATTAATCATCGGAGGTAACTGGAAAAGCTACAGTTTGGTTATAAGTTTAACGGTTTTGCTGACAATGCTTGCTGTTTTTTACACTCTTCATTATGGAATAGACGCACTATACTTACGGGGTTTGTTATATGCGATGTTAATGATGGGTATAGTTGCCGGTGCCGGTTTAAGAGAACTCTGGAAATTGGAATTACCATGGATTAATGCCATCAGATTGAAGAAACCTCATATTATGCAAGTTGTAAGTATATTGTTATGTCTGATTGTCGTTAGCGCAACATTAATTATTGCAATTCCCAGTCGTCAGTTTACTCCCTATTACCATATGATAGACAAGACTGACTATGAGGCGTTCATCTGGATAAAGAACAATACGGATACAAGTCACCAAAAGGCAATACTAGATCCCTGGAAAGCTACAGCTTTTACCGCCATTACCGATAAGTATGTTTACACTAGGATACATACCTCTCCACAGCCTATAGACAGTCAAACTTATGACTTCCTCGAGGGGGGTTGTAAGGATACAGCTTTCTTGCTAGAAAATGGGATTTCTCTTATTTATACACGAATTGCTGATATTGTGTTTACCCCCGATAATCCCGACCTAGTAGAGATTAGGGAGAATGTATTTCTGCTAAAACCAGCCATAACGGATAGATGATATCTCACAATATCAAGGGATAAATATATAAGGGGTCCATACAATTCAATGAACGAAGTTATAAATTTGATTCTACACTTACTTGATTATGTGCCGCTAGCCAGGGCAGTAATTAGTTTTGTACTAATACTATTTTTACCAGGTTTCGCTTGGACCTTAATCTTTTTCAAGCAATTAAGTATTCCTGCAAGGATAGCTTTCTCCTTCGGACTGTCTTTAGCCGTTGTGACTTTGAGTATTTTAGTATCGAACGTAGTATTTCAAGTAAAGATTACCGGAATTAATTCTTTGGTCATAATAATTCTGGTTACCACGATTCCCTTAACGATATATTATGTTAATAGAGCAAGAGAAAAACGTTCTAATGAATCCCCACAGATCCAAAAGAAGATAAAGGGATCTCTTCTACGACTATTACGCCGATTATCATTTTGGACAGAGTGAAAAGAACGGTAAAATAAAATAATTCGGGTAATGAAAAGAGGCACTGCCAATTGGCAGTGCCTCTTATTTTAATTAATTACCAAGTTACATTGTTAATCTGTTCGTTTATATCCGGCTAATTTTCTTGGTCGATACCACATAAAGTAGATAAGAATAATTCCTATAACTACCACGGAACCTATCCCAATAAGTACCCAAGCCCATACGGATAATCCTACTTCCTCAACCGGAGGCGTTACCGCTTCCTCCTCCTCTTCTTCCACTTCCTCAACCGGAGGCGTTACCGCTTCCTCCTCCTCTTCTTCCACTTCCTCAACCGGAGGCGTTACCGCTTCCTCCTCCTCTTCTTCCACTTCCTCAACCGGAGGCGTTACAACTTCCTCTTCCTCAGCAGGTGGTAGTGTAATAATAGCAAACGCGGTGAAATGATTCACTGTAGCTGTCATCGTTTTGTTTACGGTATCAACCACACACGGTAATTCTATCCACTCGCCAGCC
>JAQTVP010000017.1 GCA_028707015.1 Dehalococcoidales bacterium
GGGAGTACTGGCGATTCAATCTTTGTTGGTTTCCCGAGATATGTCATTCCTTCATCTCGTACCAGGGTTTTCTGTTTCCTTCACTTGAGTTCTCAAGGACTTACTATTATGCCGGAACTAAGAGATTGGAGTGAAATTAATTTTGAGGCTATGGCTACTACTATTGAAACTCATCCGGACATAATTAAAGGTGTGAAACTACGCTTGGTTGGTAATCTTGTAGCAAGTGATGGGATTAAAATATTTGATATAGCTAAAAAGGTAGCCAGGCAATTCGGACTGCCGATTATGATACATATTGGTGACCTGGAGCAGCAGGTGTCACCAATATTAACCCAAGAGATCCTCCCACTACTGGAGCCGGGTGACATATTAAGCCATGTTTATACTGCTAAATTTGGTGGTACTCTGCGTTCTGATGGCACAGTGTTACCTGAGCTGAGGGACGCAATGGAAAGGGGAGTCATTTTAGATACAGCTCTGGGTAGATATAACTTTAGTTTTGAGGTTGCCAGTAAGAGTATTGATCAGGGTATCTTGCCTGTCACTTTGAGTACAGACCTTACTGCTGCCAGCTTAAAGCACCTTGTGTATGGTATGACCGTGACCATGTCTAAATTCGGGGCGCTGGGATTGGATTTGAAGCAGATAATAGCGATGGCAACAATTAATCCAGCACGTGTGTTAGGTGAAGAGAGCAGAATTGGAAGCCTGAAACCGGGTATGGAAGCAGATATCTCCATTCTAGAATTATTATCTGGTAAATGGAAATTTCAGGATGCGGAGCAACAGATTATAGAGGCAGATAAATTAATCTCACCAAATGTAACTATAAAAGCTGGGCAAGTGATACCCGCAAAGCCGGCAGCACAGCCACAACGGATAGACTGAAGCACAAGTAACTGACTTATTATAAGAATTAATAATCTAATGGTTTTAGAGTCAGGATTTTCTTGGTAATCTCTGGATATTTAGCAATAAATAATAGTTCTTCTTCAACAAGTGGTTTTTGTGCCTCTACATTGGCATATCTTACTAATTCCAGAATTTGTTCAGCTTCATTATCATCATGGAAAGATATTGCCTCATCTCCAATTATCTGGTCCATTACATATCTGAAACCGGATATGCCACTATACTGCCCGGCACATATTTCCCTACCGGTTTCTACAAATGATGGTTCCCCTCTACCGAGCTCGGCAAAGTTGTATAATTCATAAGTGGAGGCATCTTTTAACATACCATTAGCGTGTATGCCCGAAGCATGAGCGAAAGCATTGGCACCTACACCTGGTTGGTTAATGGGGATAGGAACGTCGAAAGCATAACTGGCATACTTAGCTATTTTCCATGATTTTGATAAATCAATATGATTGCCAAGCTGGTATTTTTCAGAAAAGCCTTTTGATTTAGTAATTGCTAAAATAACTGCTACCAGATCTGCATTACCGGCTCTCTCCCCAATACCATTAATAGTGGTGTTGATATATGCATCTTGCCCGCCATCTATAACTCCTTTAGCCCCAGCAATCGAATTAGCTACTGCCATTCCTAGGTCACCATGACAATGAACCTCAATTGGCATACCTATATTTTCTGCCAATGCTTTTGTTGTTTGATAAATAGTGAAGGGATTATCATAACCAAGCGTGTCGCAGTATCTTAATCTAGCTGCGCCATGGTCTTTGGCTTTCAAGCCGAACTTGATAAGAAAATCAAGTTCGGTTCTGGAAGCATCCTCGGCATTTACGCCTATAGAATCAGCTCCATAGGCTTTAGCCTCATTAACAGCTTCTAACATAGTATTCAATATGTCGCCTCTGTTTTTTTTACCCATAAATTTACCCTGAATCATCTCATCTGATGTGGAAGTAGAAAGGTTAAGGTGTTTTATATCAGGGACGAGTTTGAAAGTAGTTTCAACATCTTGAGCTATAGCTCTTATCCACCCAGCCAAGCGAATTGGTTTTAAAACACCTATCCTCAATAATTCAAGATTTGCTTGAAGGTACATAGTATCATGGTGAGTAGTTGGAAAGCCGAATTCTGACTGAAAGATCCCCATCTCATTCAGCTCTATATTGATTAATGTTTTTGCCAGTTTGGATAAACCAAGTTTGGCTGTTTGAACACCGTCCCGGTTAGTTACATCGATTATATATATTTTCCCCATCGTATCCCCTCACATTTATGACTTAGAATAATTGCTAGATAGTTTTTTCGCTTATTTTATTATTAAATTGACTCGGAGTTATCCTTCTTTAAATTACTGATCCTGAAATTGTATCGTCGCTATTTTTACATTTGCTGACAGGCAGTACTTATCTGGGAAAGAAAATAATCCAAAGTATTGCATTTGCCTCACCCTCTTGTTATTAAGAGTATAGCTAATCAGTATTTTAAACTCATTACATTTATGTTAAATCTACGTTACAAGTTAATTGTTCTTGAGTTTTTCGATTACTGCATCAGCTACCTGTGAGGTACCGACTGCATCATCAGGTGATTCGGGTTTTAGATCGTAGGTGACATTATTACCTTCAGCAATAACTTCGGATATTGCTGTTTCCAGATTATCGGCGCACTTACCTTCTCCGATGTGACGAAGCATCATTACTCCAGAGAGCATCATAGCCATTGGGTTAGCTTTATTTAATCCCTCGTATTTTGGGGCACTGCCATGTGTTGCTTCAAAAACAGCTATCTCATTACTGAGATTAGCGCCCGGGGCTAGTCCTAATCCACCGATTAAACCTGCACATAGATCGGAAAGTATGTCTCCATAAAGATTAGTTGTTACTACAATATCAAACTGATATGGTTTTTGTACCATTTGCATAGTCATGTTATCTATAATTCTATCCTCGAATTCGATGTCAGGATATTCTTTAGCTATCTCTCTGGCTATGAAAAGAAATAAGCCATCAGAAAACTTCATAATGTTAGCCTTATGTACTGCTGTTACCCTTTTTCGATTATGTGTTCGCGCATATTCAAAAGCAAACTTAACAATCCTTTTACTGCCCATTTCAGATATGACTTTTATACTTATTCCTGAATCTGCACTGACAGCCGTCTGTTTTGCCTCTGAGATCATCTCTATTAACCTTGTGGTTTCAGGTGCCCCTTTTTCGAATTCAATGCCGCTATACAGGTCTTCCATATTTTCTCGTACAATAATTATATCCACATCTTTATGAAGAGAAGGTGCTCCAGTATAGGTCTTGCATGGACGTAAGCAAGAATAAAGTTCTAATTTATTACGTAGGGTAACATTTACGCTTCTAAATCCTGATCCTACAGGAGTGGTAACTGGCCCTTTGAGGGCGACTTTGTTTTGCCTGATAGATTCCAGTACTGATTCGGGTAATAGTGTTCCCATTGTATCTTGAGCCTTGATCCCGATATGGTGAATGTCCCACTGAAAATTAACCCCGGTAGCTTCAAGCACTCTTCTGGCAGCCTCAGTAACCTCGGGACCTACACCATCACCTGGAATAAGAGTAATCGGATAAACCATTGTCAATATCTCTCCTAGTTTTCTTGTTTATTATGTATTATTATAATTTATAGTCACCATGTTTTTGGATATAAGGCAGAAGCCCGCCTTCGTTAAGGATCCGGTGCATTATTTCAGGTATCTTATCAAAAGTTAACTGGTTCCCAGTAGTTAAATCCAATATGGTGCCAGCTATAAGATTGATCTCTAGTTCATCACCGTCTTTTATACCATCGGTATCACATAAGAGTACTGGAAGTCCAACATTGATAGCATTACGGAAGAATATCCGGGCAACTGACTTAGCTAGAATCGCACTAGCTCCAGCCATTTTGATAACCAGAGGAGCATGTTCCCTGCTGGAACCTAGCCCAAGGTTACTGCCAGCAACGAAAAAATCTCCGGGTTTAACGTTAGTAATAAAAGTTGGGGCAGCATCTGCCATAACATGTTTAGCCAACTCAGGTAGATTACTTCTCAGATGAGCAAATCTGCCAGGTATAATGTCGTCAGTGGATATACCGTTTCCAAATTTAAAAGCTTTACCTTTCAGCATTTATATTACCTCTCGGGGGTCAGTTATTTCGCCTGTAATAGCAGTTGCGGCTGCTGTGGCCGGACTAGAAAGATATATAAAGCCCTCTGGATTTCCCATTCGGGCCTTGAAGTTACGATTAGCGGTGGATAGACAGGCTTCTCCTGTTCCCAGTGCTCCTTGATGAAGGCCAAGGCAAGGTCCGCATCCTGGAGGCAAGATAACTGCTCCCGCATCAATCAGAGTTTGGATATATCCAGCTTCTATAGCAGCAAGCAGTACTCCTCGTGAGGCAGGACCAACCAATAATCTGGTTTGGGGATGGTGTTTCTTACCTTTTAAAATTTTAGCAGCTATGGCTAGATCATCGAGCCGACCGTTAGTACAAGTGCCAATAAGTACCTGTTGGATTTTTATATTTTTAAGCTCTCGAGCCGGGGCAATATTATCTACTGAATGGGGTTTGGCTACCACTGGCTCAAGATCATCCAGGTTAATATTGATTGTTTTCTCATAGACAGCATCATGATCGGGAATAATTTGCTGGTATTGATCACTTCTGCCCAGAGCTGTTAGATATGCTTTGGTGACATTATCTGATGTAAAAAGTCCAACCTTAGCCCCGGCTTCAACAGCCATATTAGCTATAGTAAGACGTTCGGGAATGCTTATGTTATTCAGGGCATCACCACTAAACTCCAATGCTTTGTAGGTAGCACCATCAGCTCCAATCTGTCCGATCAAGTGAAGAATAAGGTCTTTAGCGTATACACCATGAGCAAATTTACCTGATACCATTATTCTGATGCTTTCTGGTACTCGTAACCAGGTTTTGCCTACTCCGAAGACAATAGCTATATCACTGGAGCCCATACCGCAAGCAAAAGCTCCTATCCCGCCGGCAGTTACTGTATGAGAATCAGCACCAACAACTAAATCACCTGGTTTAGCGAGAGATTCAGCCACTATCTGATGGCAGATGCCATCGCCAATATCAGAGAGAAGGCAACCTGTCTCTTGTGCAAATCTGCGAAGCAGCATATGGTCGTTAGATAGTTGCCATGCCGGGCTGGGGACACCATGATCAATAAACAAAACAGCTTTTAAGGAACTAGCTACATCTTTGAACCCCGCAGCTTGGAATTGTCTTATTGCCAGTGGTCCAGTTGTTTCATGAGCGAAAACCAGATCCACATTAGCTATAATGATATTTCCTGCTTTAGCTTCAGTTTCTGATTTTACACTTAATATTTTTTCAACTAATGTTTTGCCCATATAAATATTTACCTTATGATTTTATTTTTTATGTGTAATCCTAATGAAGTGTGAATAAAGAGAGGACAGAAACATACTTTTCTTTTGGCCTTCACCCTGATTTCTGCCTAGTTTTACTTTATATAAGATAATTATACTCGTAAATACAGTCAGAATTCAAATTAGTTATCCTTATACACTAATTATTTGGGTTTAAAATTTATTATTTCCCTTGATATATTGTTTTTAGGCGCTATAATTACCTTGATAGGAGTCATATTATGTCTAATAATGCCAAAATGAATTGCTTTGTAATTATGCCATTTTCTGCTACTAAAGGTGAACATACCGAAAAGTATTGGAATGACCATTTTAACGATTTCCTCAAGCCTACAATTGAATCATATGAATTATGTCCGCTAACGGCATTTCGTTCAGCCCCTCTCAGAGGTGATATTGTCCGCCAGATTATTACTGATTTGGTTACATCACCAATTGTTGTTGCTGACCTTACCGATGCCAATCCTAATGTTTACTGGGAATTAGGTGTTCGGCAGAGTTTTAAAAACTGCACAATAACTATAGCGGAATATGGAACACCGATACCTTTTGATATCGGTGCAAAAGGTACTCTTTTTTATCATCCTCACGACCATATAAAAACGAGCCAATTCAGAGAAGATATTATTGAGGCCATTAAGGATTGTGTTGAAAATCCATCCTATCCTGATAGCCATGTTCTTGAAGCGATTAGTGGCAGGGGATCATTATTCCAGATTCTGATGAAAGAGGAAGCATTACGTAAATTGGATGCGCTTCTATCTGAAATTAAATTTAACCAATATGTGATGCGTGGAGTAAAAACAGTATGTCAGCAAAATAATGAACTTATAAAGGATAAAAAAATAACCGAAATTCAAGTCATAGTTATGCGACTTAGAACTTCATCGATTACAAGCATGGTTGCTAACAGATATTTGGATGCAGGTGATGAATTTTACTCTTACGCAGAAAATTATTTTAATTCGTTAATAGGACTCAACGAAAATCTAAATTCATGGGATAATCCAACTATACCAAAAGGACAAGTAGAAAAAAGGTTATTGAGTTTTATCGATAATGTTATAGAATATATTTCTAGCTTTCAAAAACGTGTAACTGAGCAGAAGAAAAAACTCTCATTACTGCTGTAGCTCTTATTATGCTGGTGAATTTTTAACTACACAAAGCTATGTTTGTATCACTCCGGTTGTAATTAGTATTCCCACAATAATGAGGAGTGGTCCTGATATAAGACCCCCTATCCTGCTTCTTGAGAGATTAATCTGTAATGCCAGCCGTAAAATAGTTAATATTACTCCAATTACTATTAGTATTATTCCTATTATATTCATCTTGATTATACTTCCTCTCTTTTCTGTAATTAATTGTAGATGCTAATGAAAAAATCTTATATATATAAATAAGCACCCCTTCAGCTTATTTTCCAAATATATCGACCGCTTGCATCATGTTAGTTATTACATCTACCTTAAATGGACAACGCTCTGCGCAAACACCGCATTCCGTGCAGTCTGATGCTTTTGCCAGTAATGCTTCATATTCTGATAATACACTCTCAGTCATCCCATATTTAGCGGTATCAGTTATCCGTGAAACCATTCCTATATCAATGCTAACTGGACATGGTAAACAATGGTTACAATACATGCAGCTTCCGGCTAGCTTCCACACAGAGTTAATATCAATACTACTATAGTCTTTTTCCTTATCAGTAGCGTCCAAGAAAGCTAGTGCTGCCTTCATCTCTGGTACATTTTTACAGCCTGGCACTACTGTACACACACCAGGCTGAGAAAGTACATAGTTAATGCATTGAACTGGTGTCAGTAAAATGTTACTAGGGTTGTCTTTAACAAAAAGCCGGCCGGCTGCATAAATTTTCATAGCTACAAGTCCTACATCCTGGATTACGCAGGCATGATACAATTCTCTGCGTTGTAAAATAGATGTATCGTCAGTGGTCTCCACTTCATTATATGAGTTGTCCTGCCGCATAGTGTCCATATCCATATCTGCCGGTAGAATATCAAATGCCGCATTCACCGGGAACAGAAGCACGTCAATCTTTCCGCTATTCACTGCCTTTAGCGCAGTAGGCACATAATGGCCGCTTAATCCAATGAAGCGAGCCTTACCTTCTTTCTTTAACGATAGCGCTAACTCCAGAAGCCCTTTTGGCCCGAATACACTTTCATAATCATCAGGCTCATCAACAAAATGCAGCATAAGTACATCAATGTAATCCGTTTGCAGCCTTGTCAGCAGGTCATTAACATAGCTTTCAGCTAGCGCATTATCTCTTGTTTTAGAGTACTGATCATTTATTAATACAGCTCCTAAATGGCCTGCCACCATAACTTTGTGCCGTCTGTCTTTTAGAGCAATTCCGAAATTATCGCGAACATTGGGAGAAGCCATAAACAAGTCGATGTAATTTACTCCGTTATCAACAGCTTCATTAACTACTGAAACAACTGTATCCTTTGGGGCGTATTCAAGATATTCTGCCCCTAATCCGATAATACTTACGTCAATTCCGGTTCTTCCCAATTTCCTATATTCCATTAAACAATAACCTCTCCTGTAAATAAAGAATTCTCAGTCAACTTACTATATATATTTACTAAAGTTATCAATATAGTCAATAAATACGAAATTAAGGTAGTTATAATTGATTTCAGTAATGACTGCTGATTTTAAGCCGGTCGGTATTTCTATCCGACAAATGATTCGTATAATCTATGTATCAATAAGATTTTAGCCTTATATGTCTTAAATCACAAGAGATAAAATTACAGTATTTGGTAGTGTATCATTTTGGATTTGATTATCGGTCAAGCATAGTTTATTATTTATATATGAGAAAGAAGAAAGATCATGATTTTGCTGTAAACGCCTTTAGAGTAGTTCAAGAAGCTACTGGACAGGTTAAAGGCGGTTTTGATGCTAAAGTCTTAGGTAGATTAGGTGGTATAAAGGGTGGTAAGGCTAGAGCTAATAAATTATCCCCAGAACGACGTAAAGAGATAGCTAGAAAAGCAGCGGCAGCTAGGTGGGGGAAATAATCTCTATGGGTGCGGGGTAATTGCAACGACAGTGATTATGGGAATAGGTTTCCTCTTTTTGTCTAGTTCATCTTTACCATAATACCAAAATACTCTATAAGCCCCCGGTGTATCTTGCTGAACATATGATTCGTTAATTTTCTGATTATACCTTATTGATAATGCTTTATGAGGGTGTATGTGAAGGGAATTAGCTTCAAGGTTTGTTTCTAAATAGCCTAGGATTTTTCTAACCTGTTTTAGAACACCTTCTAACGCGGGAGTATTCTCTAGTTTAGTAAGCTGTTCATCGGCAATAGGCTTAAAACGTAACTCACGCCTCATTTTTTACAAAGCTAGCGAACGAACCCCGGTTTATTACCTTCTCCTCAGACATACCTTTATCTATCATAGCTAAAACTTTTTTATTCTTAAACACCCATAATTCTGAGGCAGGTATGGTTGCTTGTGGGTCTAGAAGAATCTGCCCAAGCCTATTAGTGTAAATGCTGTATATCGTATGCTGATTCGTCGTAGGGATGCTTATTCTCTTCCTGTCACCTAATTTTACGTCCCTAGGAGACTTCTCAAAGTTTTCATCTTTAATTATATCTTTTATTGCGGTTACCATATTCCTCACCCCCTTATTCACAGAAACATTATACCATTATGGGATTTGTTGTCAAGTGGGAATGTCCCATTTTCCCAGCGTTTCTTTTATTGACAAACCCTGGGGCGCGGAATATACTCAAGTTCCAGAGTGTGAAATAACAAGCACACAATCATATGCTAGCTCTATCTGGGGAGGTTTGGATATCAAACCGCAGGAATCGTTTTACCAAAGTCCGGAGAAAGTTCCTGAAACGACTTTATTAAAGTCAGGAATACCCTATCGTATTTTAGGTAGTACTAATGAAGAAGTATCAATTATCGGTTTGGGTGGGGCTCATATTGGCATTCAACATGACGAAAACGACAGCATACGTATAATTCGTACTGCAATTGATAATGGAATTAATTTTATGGATAATTCCTGGGACTACAACGGTGGAGTTAGTGAAATTCGTATGGGTAAGGCGCTCCAGGACGGGTATCGTAATGAAGTCTTCTTAATGACTAAAATTGATGGTCAGACCAGAAAAGCGGCTACAGAGCAGCTTGATGAATCTTTGCGAAGGCTGCAAACCAACACTATTGACTTGCTTCAATTCCATGAGGTAATCCGTATGTCGGACCCCGACCGTATTTTTGGACCCGGCGGGGCAATAGAAGCGGTTCTTAAAGCAAAAAAAGCAGGTAAAATCCGTTATATCGGTTTCACCGGCCATAAGAGTTCAGAGATACACTTGAAGATGCTGCAAAGGGCCATGGATAATCATTTTATGTTTGATACTGTACAGATGCCACTAAATATCATGGATGCCCATGAAAATAACTTTGAGAAAATGGTTTTTCCGGTTCTTTTGGAAAATAAGATTGGTGTTTTGGGAATGAAACCATTATGTAGCGGACTGATTTTCAAAAATAGCGTGGTAACTGCGGTGGAATGCCTGCATTATGTTATGAGCCTGCCGGTAAGTGTCGTTATTACCGGGTGTGATTCTCTCTCAATTCTCCAGCAGGCATTGCAAGCTGCCCGGAATTTTATTCCGATGAATGAAGATGAGCGTTCAGCTTTATTGATTAGGACAGCGAAAGCGGCTGAGAAAAGCGGTTATGAACCTTGGAAAACGGGAACAGCGTATGATGCTACTTCCCGGAACCCCCACTGGTTAGGGTAATAGCTGACGGCTCAGTAGTATTGGAGGAAGATTAAATGGCAAAAGCATTGGTACTTTATCATTCACAGGAGTTTGGAAATACAGCAATTATGGCTGAAGCTGTCGCCGAGGGACTACGGGATGCCGGATGTGAGGTCGATTTATTTAATACGAATGAGGGAAGATTTAACATGGTTGATTTTCCGGGATACGATTGCGTCGCCTTTGGCTCTCCTGATTACTATGGCTATATTGCCGGTGGACTAAAGACTTTTATGGACGACCACTATATATATGATGTGCGTAAGGGATTGAAAGGAATTATAGAAAAATCCTATGTACTCTTCTACTCACATGGTGGCGGCGGTAAAGTGAAGGATGTTATGCAGCGTATTTTCAGACGCATAGGCACATTGATTGGTGAGCCGGTTGGCTCTAACGGTAGACCTGATCAGCAGGTTCTGAACAGGTGTAAAGCTTTAGGCAGCGAGCTGGCTGAATCTATTTTATTATAATTAGCCAGATATGTTCTCTGTACTGATTGGATTAGAACAACATCTGGATAAAGTTAAACATCCTCACATGGGCAATCTGAGGTAGATAATTTAAAGACAGAAATTATGTTAGATTGGTATTTATACCTTATTAGGTGTCACGATGGAAGTTTGTATACCGGAATTACGACTGATGTTGCCCGTAGATTTGCGGAGCATCAGGGGAACAAAGGTTCTGGGTCGAAATACCTTCGGGGCAGGGGGCCTTTGATATTGGTTTTTCAAAAAAAATTGGGAGATAAAAGCTTGGCACTGGGTGTGGAAAGTAAGATTAAGAAGCTGTCAAAGGCAAGGAAAGAAGAAATGATAAAAACCAAGGGGCACATTGAGGCAATAATAAAACAGGTTGTGTTGTAAAGACCATTTGAGTATTCTTATTTGCTTCAGAGTTGTTTTTTCCTGATTGTCTTCAATAAATATTCCAACCCATTAAGTTTGATTTCATAAAGAACTGACAATAGTAAACCGATTTTTCCTGGAGGAAAACCTTTTCGCCGAAACCATACCAGATAAGGTTCGGGAAGATCGCACAGAATGCGATTTTTATATTTCCCGAAAGGCATTCGCAAATGCACCAATTCAGTTAACAGGTAAGGATCAATAGGAGTGGTATCCTTATTTTCTTCCATTCTTGTTTAAATCCCAATGTACTGCATTACATTAATAACCGATAACTGCCTTGCTTACCAAGGCAATGAGATCATCTATGGCTAATCGTTCCTTAGTTTTAGCCATGAATCCGCTTTTATGAGCAAAAGAAATTGCCGGGTAATCTGAAATTAGTGAAAAATCAACTGGTGTTCCATCGTAACGGTAAAGACGCCAGCCATTATCACGGCGGTCAAGAGAAATGACGATATCGGGCGGATTTGTATCCATACGGCGAAATTCTTCCAGCCCGGCGGATTCTCTTGTCTCCCCGATTATAGCGGGTAAGCCTGCAATTACTATTCTCGTGCTAGTTTTCCAAAAATCAATCTGCTTTTTAAGTTTACGTGCAGAATCAATGATATGAGTACCAAAAGCTTTAAGTAGAGGAAGTGATGTTTCCGGCTCAAAAGCGAATCTGGCTACCAGCCAGCTCTCCACCGGATTCTGATTTACCAGATAATCACCGGCATGATATTTTGTGGAACTCCTGGTTGGCCCAATGCGATCTACGCTGTCCTTGAAATTCCACCAGGGCATAACGGACATTGTTTCCAAAAGCCCCAGATATTTGGCTACCAGAACAAAAGCAACCGGGCAGTTAATTTCCTGGTGATGGTCAAAATTACGCTTCTCCGGTTCATGGCGATTGCCAATATCTATTATCCACACAGCCGGATTATCCAATTCTGCCGGTACAGGTTCACGCCGCTCTATTGTAAATAATTCATCGGTATGCGTGGCTAGAATCAGACCGATTGCTGTGATTTCATCAAAATGGGCACTACCCGGATGTGTAATTATTAATTGAGCCTTCATTGTTACCTTCTCATCATATAATTTTATATCTATTAATAAGAAATTTTATTTATAATTAATGTTCTACCCCAAAAAGAGAATAGGACCATCTGACGATGGCCCTTTCTCACTTTGGAGGTACTCCGTCTAAACAGAGTACCTCCAATAACTGTTACTCATAGGCACATCTCCTTTTTAAAGGCTCACCAAAAACTATCAACCCACCTCCTGCCTTCAGGCAAATTATACAGTAATAATAGTTATTTTGACTAGAATGCCGCGTAGTTGATTTTTTATTACCTGCTTAATATACTTTCACCCATCTTAATTGTCGGTCTTTGTAATGCAGTTAATATAACTGAAGTAGAATAGTGGTGCAGGGTGATAGCGGTCTAAGGGCTGATACGGCTTTTGAAGGTGGTATTATTTGCCAACTATCCTACCGTCGGCTAGCTCAACGGATAATATCACGGTATACTTAAGCGAGGTGAAGTGTGTACTCTGGATGGATAATTACAACCATTCTATTTAATCAGTTATCCATAAACAATTTAAACTAAGAGAAGAATGACAATGATGGGTAAGTCGTCCTGATGGTAACGTTGTTCTACCAGTTAGTTTACAGGAATGTTATTTACCCTTGTTTACTTTACACAGTTGAATTCCATAAGAAATATATGGAAATATGGGCTGCTTACATATAGATAAATAAGTGGGATGGGAAAGGCTTGGCGAGAAAAAGAAAGGATTATTTAAATTTAAATGAATGATAACGGAGGGAACGAGGAGAAAATCCGCAAACCGAGTATCATTGAAAATTTACTCTTTGGCTGTACTATACGAGAAGTTCCCAGATTAATACCTGGAGTTTTATTCGCCATTACTTTAGTAGTTCTATTTATCTGGTTGACTAATTTCCTTAATGCTGCATTAGGTTTTTCGGGATTAATCAGCTATATACTAGTAGTAATAATAGCCGGAATAGTAGTCCGTAATATTTTTAGTATTCCAACATTCTTTGGTTCCGGTATAGATTTTTGCTTAAAAAAATTACTGAGATTGGGTATTATACTTATGGGAATACGGTTGAGTATTTTCAATATTTTGGAAATAGGCGTATGGGGTATTCCCATTGTGGTTGTTTGTGTTGTATCTGGTCTCGTACTAACTATTTATGTCAGCCGGCTAATGAAACTGCCAGATAAGTTAGCCACGTTGATTGCTGTTGGTACCAGTATCTGTGGTGCTTCGGCAATCTTGGCTATTGCTCCCGGCATTAATGCTAAAGATGAAGAGGTTACTTATGCAGTAGCTAATATTACCGTATTTGGTATCATTGCCATGATTGTCTATCCGTTTTTGTCTCACTGGTTATTTAACGGGGATACTATTCTGTCAGGACTATTTACCGGCACTTCTATTCATGAGACCGCTCAGGTAGCTGCATCCAGTCTGATCTATGACCAGACCTTTTTAATCACTTCCGAACCAACCGTTGCTGATGTTGCGATGGTTACCAAACTGGTCAGGAATGTATTAATGGCTGTTGTTATACCTTTAATGATCTTTGTTTACGCAAGGCGAACTGGTGATGTTGGCAGTTCCTCTGAACCAATTTATAAAAAAACTATCAAGTTGTTCCCCTTGTTTATACTTGGATTTATGGTGATGGCTATCATTAGATCTATTGGTGATGCCGGAATTCATAATAACAACTTGGCTATAGGATTATGGAATAATAACCAGTGGGCTGGTGTGATTTCCGGAATAAAGGAATGGTCAGGTTATATTATGGCGACAGCCATGGCTGGTGTAGGACTGGGGACATCGTTCAAAAGTATGAAACGATTAGGTATTAAACCATTCTATGCAGGATTTTTTACAGCTGCATTGGTAGGTGTGGTGGCAATTATTATGGTCTTTGCTCTGGGACGTTTTGTATTAATATAGATTATGCTACCTAGTTCACTTCGTTTCCAGTGAAATAGGCAGTATAAATCTTTTCCTGATTTATTTTTACGATTTATTACATTAAATCTGTATTGTTTTATACTTCAATACTTTTTATTTAAGTTATATTTGTAAATCTGCCAAATAAAATAATGTATAAGAGTATATATGAAATTAAATATCTAATAGTATTTCAAACCATAAAATCAGTCGAATTGCTGGATTCCGAACAATTCTAACAATTCTAACAATTAATACTATTTGTTTAGAATATTATTAAGGTTGGATCTCCGGCAGCACGAGGTCAAGGCCTTGTCCGGATGGTATGACCATAACCTTGATGTCTTCTCCCAGTCTGTCGAGCAGGATATATTGCAGGACCTCTGGTGTTAGAGATTCTGCAATGTTATTATTGGCGGTTACCTGGGCCTCAGTGACCACACGTATGTATTCAGCTTCACCGACCGCCTGGGCAATCCGTGCATCGGCTTCTCCTTTAGCTTCGGCTTCTCTTTGTTCAGCTTCAACTTTGACCCGCTCCAGTTTATTCCTGGCTTCAAGTACTGCTTGCTCGGCAGCAACCTTGGCTTCAATGGCAGCAGTAAAGGTGCTACTGAACTGGAAGTTAGTTATCGATACTGTCTCGGTGATAATGCCACGTTCGAACAATCGAGTCGATAGATTGTTGGTAATGGCATTCTTGACCTCGTCCCGTTTAAGAATAAGATCTTCGGCGTTGTATTGTGCAGTGACTTGCTTGATAGTTTCCTGAAT
>JAQTVP010000173.1 GCA_028707015.1 Dehalococcoidales bacterium
AATGAAGTTAGGAGAAGCTAATACTACATCTCCAATAGAGGTGATACCGAGCGGTTCGCTAGCGTTAGACCTAGCTTTAGGGGTGAATGGAATCCCCAGAGGACGAATTACAGAAATATTTGGTCCTGAGGGATCGGGGAAAACTACATTAGGTCAGCATATAATCGCTGAAGCACAAAAACAGAAAGGGATGGCTGCCTACATTGATGTAGAGCACGCCTTAGACCCGTCTTATGCCAAACATTGTGGAGTTAATGTCGAAGACATGCTTATCTCTCAACCTGATACTGGAGAACAAGCTCTGGAAATTACTGAAGCATTAATTAGAAGCGGAGCTATCGATGTGATCGTACTTGATAGTGTAGCGGCATTAGTACCTCGAGCTGAAATCGAGGGGGAAATGGGAGATAGTCATGTTGGCTTACAGGCACGCTTGATGTCCCAAGCACTAAGAAAATTAACAGCGGCAATCAGCAAATCAGGCACAGCATTGATATTCATTAACCAGCTGCGAGAAAAGGTCGGTATTGTCTTTGGAAATCCTGAAGTAACACCTGGGGGTAGAGCTTTAAAGTTCTACAGCACGATAAGGATAGATATTAGACGTATCGAAACTATCAAGAACGGAACTGATGCAGTTGGTAACCGTGTCAGAGCAAGAGTAGTGAAAAACAAGGTTGCCCCTCCATTTAAAAGTGCTGAATTTGATATAATGTTTGGTTATGGGATAAGTAAAAACGGCGATCTTATTGAACTTGGTGTAGATTTGGGACTAATAAAAAAGGCTGGTGCTTTTTTCTCCTATGGTGATATTCGCTTAGGGCAAGGTAAGGAAAATGCTAAAATTTTTCTGAGTAAAAATCAGGAACTTGCCCAAGAGATTGAGCAACAGGTTAGAGCCTCAGCCAATAATACTTTATAATCATTTTACCTATTGATTTAATAAATTAATAGATATTAATATAAATATTGGGGCTGAATAAAGCTGAGGTATAAACCTCAGCTTTATTTGTTTTTAAAGGTTATTACAGAAACAATAATGAATAAAATTACCGCTCTCAGTATTGGAAAGGGCAAAAATAAGCGAGTAAATGTATTCCTGGATAACAGGTTTGCTTTTAGTCTGGAAGCTGAAGTAGCTCTCAAGGAAAGTTTGCAAATCGGACAGCAACTATCCGGTGAGCAGATTAAAATCCTGACCAAAGCTGATCAATACTACCGTTGTCTAAATGCTGCTACCAACTACCTTAGCTACCGACCCCGCAGTGAACTTGAGTTAAGGAAGCGACTACAGCAGCGTGGCTTTAATGATATTAGCATAGAAACCACAATTAACAAATTAAAGGAACAAGGATTGGTAGACGACCAGGCTTTTGCCCAATTCTGGAAAGAAAACAGGGATTTATTCAATCAACGCAGTCAATGGTTAATCAAAATGGAACTCAAACAAAAAGGTATAGCCGACTATATTATAGAACAGGTAACTGATACTATTGATGATGAGGATAGCGCTTATCGAGCAGCTCAAAATAAATGTCGTAGCTTACCTCTGTTTGATTACCAGAATTTTCGCCGTAGACTGGGCGAATACCTGAAGAGACGTGGTTTTAGCTATATAGTCATAAATAAAACAATAGAACAATTATGGGAGGAAAAAACTACAAGCAAAACTCTATCTTGACCTGAATAAAAAGGGTAATAAGTAATAACTATCTATGATTATTTTACTGAATGGGGAGGTACGGAAGAAAGCGAGGTGAATAAATGGAAATTGGAATTGTATATTATATCGCATTAGTATCAATATTTTTCATAGGTTTCATAGGCGGTGGTATCCTTATTTTCTTTGGGCGGCGTATGCTGATTAACCGCCAAATACGTATTGCCGAGAGAAAAGCAGCTAGGATGATAGCTGAGGCCAGAACAGAATCCAAAAATACACTTGCAGAGGCAAAACAAGAGGTAGACAAACTAAAGGCAACGGCTGAGGCCGACCTCCGCGAGCGGCGCAATCAACTGCAAAATCAGGAGAACCGACTGAATCAAAAGACAGAAAATCTGGAACACAAATTAGATAATCTAGAGCGCCGTGATCGTAACCTGGATAATAAAGAAAAAAAGATTGACTCTATTCGTAATCAACTTGATGAGATAAAAAACAGGGAGCTAAAACAACTGGAACTCATTTCAGGTATGTCCAGTACTGAAGCAAAACAAACATTACTTGATACCATGGAGGTTGAAATACAGGAAGAAGCTTCACGGCGCCTCAGGGAATGGGAAACCAAGTTAAAAGAAGAAGCTGATGAGAAAGCTCAGGGTATTCTGTCACAAGCTATTCAGCGTAGTGCCTCTGAAATCGTAGCTGAAACTACAATAGCTAGTGTCCCACTGCCAAATGATGATATGAAAGGCAGACTTATCGGTAGAGAAGGCCGTAACATTAGAGCACTAGAGCAAGCTACCGGAGTTGATCTGATTATTGACGATACTCCAGAAGCGGTCACTCTATCTAGTTTCGACCCGGTACGGCGAGAAGTAGCTCGCTTAGCTTTATCTAAGCTGATTCTTGATGGACGCATCCACCCAGCCCGCATCGAAGAGATAGTAGCAAAATCTAAAGAAGAAGTAGATGCTACTATCACCAATGCCGGTGAGCAAGCAGTATTTCAGGTTGGAGTACATGGGCTACACCCAGAATTAATAAAATTACTGGGTCGCCTAAAATATCGCACCAGCTACGGGCAAAATGTCCTGTCACATAGCATTGAAACTGCTTATCTGGCTGGAATGATTGCTTCGGAGCTATCCGCCAATGTTGCCACCGCCAAGAAAGCCGGACTGCTTCATGACATTGGTAAAGCAGTAGACCGTGAAATAGAAGGCACTCATGCCGCAATCGGAGCTGATCTCGTTAAACAATGGGATAAATCTACAGAAGTGATACAGGGTATTTCTGAACATCACTTTGAAACAAGTACTACCAGCTTATGGGGCTTCATTGTATCTGCAGCCGATGCTATCAGCAGCGCCAGACCTGGAGCCAGACGAGAATCATTGGAAAGCTACTTAAAACGGCTAAGAGCACTGGAGGATATAGCTAATACCTTCAAGGGAGTTGATAAATCCTTTGCTATACAGGCTGGTCGCGAAATTCGCATTGTAGTCAAACCTGAAGAGATTGATGATCTGGGATCAATGAGACTTGCCCGGGATATTGTCAAAAAGATTGAAGAGGGACTGGGATATCCAGGACAAATAAAAGTTACTGTCATCAGGGAAACGAGAGCTATAGACTACGCTAAATAGGAGGTAATAGTGAGGAGCAAAAGGCAAAATCGAGTTGTTAACCAGCTCCTTCACAAAATAATTAATGCTGATACTGGCAATTGGCGACATAATCGGGAAACCCGGTAGACAAGCAATACAAGAACTTTTACCAGATTTACGGCAGCAATACCAATTAGACCTGGTTATTGCAAATGGTGAGAATACCGCTGGCGGTATAGGGCTTACCTCAAATACCGCCAGAGAGTTATTTGATGCAGGTGTTGACATATTAACATCCGGAAATCATATATGGG
>JAQTVP010000174.1 GCA_028707015.1 Dehalococcoidales bacterium
GGTTGTACTCAGTTGGCTGGAAACATTTCAAAATAAAGCACTGACGCTTCATCCTGAATTAATTTCTGCAGATAGCCTGGCGACACTGGTTAGTGAAGCTTCCGGTGGATTAATTCCACCTGAAGAGCAAATTCAACAGATATTAGATAATACCTCTCCTTTTTATTTGCAACGATTTATATCCAGTGAAAACCAGATGACGAGTGCAGTTTTTAAAATAAAGCATATAACCTTGGAGGAAACCCGTAATCTGCTACAAAATATACAGGATAATGCTGATTTGCCGGCAGGTGTCAGTATCTCACCAGTTGGTAGTCTTGCTCTTGGAGTAAGTACCGTAGATGCTATGGTTGGAACCAGATTTAAGATGAATCTCATTTGTATTGGGGCGATATTTATTGTTATCCTGATCATTTACCGGCGTATCTTGAGTACTATATATATAATATTACCGGTTGGTGCTGTTATTGCTTGGTCTTCACTGGATATGTATTTAATTGGTATTCCACTTAACCCCCTCACTTCGATTTTAGGTGTTATTATTATTGGTATTTGTACGGAATTTATGGTATTGCTTATCGGACGATATGAAGAAGAGTTACAAGGCGGGTTATCTCCTCATGATGCTATGGTTATGGCGTTATCAAAAATAGGGCGGGCAATAGTAATTACCGCTTTGACTACTCTAGGCGGATTTGGTGTGCTGATAGCATCGAACTTTGTTATGATTCGTGACTTTGGCATTGTAACTGTGCTGGGTGTTTTCCTCTGCTTAATAATAGTGATTACAGTTATGCCGGGACTGATTGTCTGGATTGACACCAGGAGGAGAAGAAGTTTGCCCAAATAGCTGGTAATTGATAGAGATTTTTATAAAAGAAAAAAGCCTTGAAATTTTTCTCAAGGCTTTTATAGATGCTATCATAAATATAACGGTGTTGTCAAGTTTTCGTATTTAACAATTTATCAAAGGTTGGAAAAACCGTACTTTTTGGGTAAATTAATAACTTCTATACAAGATAGTTCTACAGATTACATAACTGTCTATTATTCAATAATTATCAGGCAAGTAATAACTACTGATGTATTTGCACATAAAAGATAAGGGTGATAGAATTCAACGTCATTAATAGTGACTTTTGATTGATCCCTTTTAGTCCCCATAGATAAGTATAATTATGTTGGAATGGAGTTAGTAATTCCATAATGAGGTTCATCCAAAAACGACCTAAGATATTTTATGGCTGGTACATTGTTGCTGCCTGTCTGCTTATCATATTATATGCGAGCGGTGTTGTTTTCTTTGGATTTACCGCTGTTTTTGAGCCGATAGCAGAAGAATTTGGTTGGAGTTATGCCCAAATTTCACTTGTGGCTTCACTGCGTGGTCTTGAAATAGGTCTTTTGGCTCCCATAATCGGAATTCTTGTTGATCGCTGGGGGCCGCGTAAGCTGATATTTGGTGGGGGTATTCTTATTTGCCTGGGATTTTTATTGATGAGCCGTCTCTCTTCTCTTGCCATGTTTTATGGAGCATTTGGTTTGCTATCCATTGGTATGAGTACTTGCTCAGGAACAGTGATGATCACAGCAGTGGTGAATTGGTTTAGGAAGAGTGTAGGTACAGCAACCGGTATTGTAGTCAGTGGATTTGGTCTTGGCGGTCTATTAGTTCCTGTAGTAACCAAACTAATTGATGCTCTGGATTGGCGTGATGCAATGTTTACTATTGGTATTGGTACGCTGGTTGCAATACTACCGTTATCGCTTCTGATTAGACATAAACCAGAACAATATGGCTATCTCCCTGATGGAGAGCCGATTAGTGATGTGCCAACAATTGACATAAAAAATATACAAGCGCCCAAGGCTGACTTGGAAATTAGCATTTCGGTCAAACAAGCATTAAAGCATAGGGCTTTCTGGAATGTGGCACTTTCGTCCCTGTGCCATTCATTTGTCGTCGGTGCTGTGGTAACACACGTAATGCCTTATCTTGGTGACCTCGGTTTTGCCAGATCAATCGCCAGTTTGATAGCTCTTCTTTTACCAGTCGCTAGTACTATTGGACGTCTTAGCGGCGGGTGGCTTGGAGATAAACTGGGGAGTAAACCGTTATTTACTGCTAGCTATGTTTTAATGGCTGTCGGCATGTTTCTTTTTGGGTTTATCACTACCGGGCAAGTATGGTTACTGGTGCCTTTCGTTATTACTTTCAGTCTTGGCTGGGGATTTAATGTTACCACAAGAATGGCATTACTCAGGAAATATTTTGGCAGGGTTAAATTTGGTACGATTCTGGGCTTTACGTCAGGTGTAATGATGGTGGGGAATGTAGCTGGTGCTCCAATAGCCGGCTGGGTATTTGATACCTGGGGTAATTACCAGAGTGCATGGTTAGGTTTTGGCCTTTTTGCCTTACTGGGTGTGATATTATCGCTCACGTTACCTGCTTTCAGCAGTAATGTTCATCCGCCAGAACAATTAGATACCGTGGTCAAAACATAAAACCCGCTGTTTTAAATGTGGTTAACTGAGATTATTTTTCGTGATTGACCGCATGTTTTAAAATAGCTGTTTTTGCCATGTACTGACTTTACATATTTGATAAAATTTAGCTCATAATCATTTTAGTTTTAGCTTGTTTTTGTGAATTCAGCAGAGAGATTTATAGTAATTTAGATAAAATATTTAATATTATAGTATCAGATTTAATATTACTTTGTATTATTTTAGGCTGAATATGAGACTAATGTTAAAATAATGTAAAAAAATTATTGACATTCGTGCATACAATAGTTTATTCTCTATCCAAAATAGGAGGTACAGTGGATATGGAAGCATATTGTGTTAAATGTCGCGCAAAAAGAGAAATGAAAGATACCAAGAGTATAACAATGAAGAACGGGAAACCGGCAACTCAAGGTGTTTGCCCTACGTGCGGGACAAAAATGTTCCGAATTGGGAAAAGTTAGTAATCCTGCTGTAAAGACAGTAACTTCTTAAGGCTAGGTGCTTGGTAAAGGGTGCCTAGCCTTGTTCTGTGTGCTAAGATGGAATGTAGACGATTTATCGGGAATATAGGTGATAGAATCATTGCTGATACAGTTGACATAAAATGTTATTCATACTGAAAAGCAGGATGATATAATTATGATCAGCAGATAAAAGGAAAATTAGAAGTTCTTTAGTTCTACAGAGGGTAAGTCGTTAAAGTATTCTAATCCTGAATTAATAATATTTAGGTCGGAGTTTTTAAAAATCGTTGAATCTTTTAAGCCACCACCAGTTATAATACAGACCACAGAATCATTTTCATTAAAAAAGGTTTGAGCTTTAAGTTTTTTCACTGCAGCCAGAGGAACCGCAGAAGAGGGTTGTGCGAAGATGCCTGTTTTCAACAGCTGTTTTTGCGCCTGGATAATTTCTCCATCGGTTACTGCAACGAAAGTTCCGTTATTTTTCTTTATTCTTTTTAAAACTTCGTTTCCACTGGGAGGAAATGGATTTTCGATAGCGTGAGCAATTGTATGTGGATTCTTAACTGGTGATATAGTTTCTGTATTGTTTCTGT
>JAQTVP010000175.1 GCA_028707015.1 Dehalococcoidales bacterium
AAAGAACATATTGATAAAGTATTTGAGCGTTTCTATAAGGTACCTAACTTAAATACTGATGATAGCGGCTCAGGTTTAGGGCTTTCTATGTGTAAAACCATTGTCTCCAAAGAAGGGGGCGAGATTAAACTAACCAGTTCTGCCGGGAAAGGGAGTATCTTTTGTATCACGATACCCATGGTCAAGGATGGACACGATAATAATTAATGATTACCGAGGTTTTCGTATCAATTATTAATCGGGCTATATCAACAAAGACTATAAAGGTCAGGATTGTTCAATGGTTCTTATGTAGGTTAATGGTGAAAGAACACTACTCCAAAACCAAGTCCTTTTGGTTAGGTGAATAATACCACGGGTTTAGTTTAAGTGGAATGGATTATCTTTTTGGAGAAGTACAAATGACCTAAAGTAGTTACAGTATAACTTAAATCGTTATGGATAAGCGATAAATCATGCTCATTTGTAAAACAGGTGACTTTACTATACAATATAAGTAATAGTTTAAGTTTAGGGTTATTACAGACTTCTTGGAATCCCTTTCAGGTTTACTAAAGTATTGGATGACCACAGCTCTAACTAAAATTCTAAAGAGAGGAGGTCATCCAATGAGTTTTCAGGACAAATCAATCCAGTGTTCCGATTGTGGGGCTACTTTTACTTTCAGCGTTGGGGAGCAAGAACAATATGCTTCAAGAGGCTATACTAATGAGCCTAAACGATGTCCCTCATGCCGTGAGGCAAGGAAATCGCGTCAAAACGGAAACAACGGCAATAGTTATAGAAATGATAGCTTTGGCTACAAGCCACGACGTGAAATGTTTCCAGTGAAATGCTCCGAGTGCGGTAAAGATACTGAAGTACCCTTCAAGCCTAGTAATGGCAGACCGGTGTATTGCAGTGACTGCTATCGCAAAGTCAGAGTGACTACATACTAATAGTCTGACCTTAGTACACACAGGCTGGGGATACCCGGCCTGTGTGTCTATAAGGAGCCAAATATATGAATATCTATATAGGTAATCTAGGGCTGGATGTTACAGAAGAGGAACTACGAAAAGAGTTTGCGGTTTTCGGCCAGGTGATAACCGTAAATATTATGGACGATAAGTATATCGGCAGCGGCCAATCCAGGGGATACGGATTTGTTGAAATGCCGTCAGAGCCTGAAGGTAAAGCTGCAATCGCTGCCCTCAATGAAAAGGAAATAAGACATAGGATAATTAATGTTGTTGAGGCTTTGCCCCTTTCTAATATCAGCTGCAACATTTCCAATAGATACAGGATGAGCGGCAGGTTTAGCAGCAGAGTAAGACAAAAAAGATAATAGTCAATTAAGTATCACAACACTCATCAGATAAGCTGGATTTAGTCACAAATATTCGTTTAGAGGAGAAAGCTCTCTCAGCTATAAAACGTAAACCGGATTATTTTAACCCACGAGATAGCCACCATCGGCCACAATTACTGTTCCGGTAATATAGTCTGAAGCTTCAGAGGCTAGAAACAGCGCTACTCTTCCGATGTCATCTGGAGTACCCTGTCTGCCCATAGGAATCGTTGCCAAGAAAGCTTTTGTAACTTCTGCAATCTGTTCTTCGCTCATACCGGACAAACCACTTGAAGCACCTGGTGTCTGAACCGCCCCCGGAGCTATCGCATTCACATTGATACCCTTAGAAGCAAGATCTTTAGCCAGGGCCTTAGTCAACATCACCACTCCGCCTTTAGAGGCATCGTAAGAAATCAAATTACCGGTTGGATGAAAACCATCTACGGAAGCAATATTCACTATTTTGCCCCTGTGTCCTTTGGCAATCATCGCCCGCGCGGCTGCTTGAGTGAAGAACGCCATACCTTTTAAATTGATGCTAAGAGTCTTGTCCCAAATAGCCTCTGAAATTTCAGTAATGGTGGTAAAGGGATAAATACCGGCATTATTGACCAAAATATGCAAATCTCCAAACGTATCAAGGGTCTCTTGAACTGCCCTGGTTGCATCGGCCACCTTGCTGACATCGGATTGAATTGCTTTAGCCTTATAACCCATGGTTGTCATTTCTTTAACGGTCTTCTGGGCTGATTCGAGATTAATATCAGAGACTACAACATTTGCGCCCGCTTCAGCTAAACGGAGGGCTATTCCTTTACCGATGCCCATTGCGGCACCTGTCACAATTGCAGTCTGGCCGGATAAGTCGAACAGTTCCTGTATGGTTTTGGTCATAGATTCCCCCTAATTTGCATTTATTTTATCGGTACTCTTTACCGGATACTGATATAAATCGCTTCATAATATATATTGCCCGTGTTCCTGTCAAATTAGTATTTATAAAAATCTATTGGTAATCTTTCTATTGAACAAATCATCGTTATGTGCAGCGGAGGACCATTAGTTGTTGTAAAGCCGGAATAAGAGCCTTCTTCTTAAAGAAAAGTTCGGGAACTGTCTAATGTGGCCATCACTTTGAATCACAGGCTTAAAAGGCCTGCGTTTATTATTATTGTAAAAACACCGGGTTTTGATAATGAGGGGGGCGTCAAAATGACCCCCCCATTTTTATTTTATTTACAACTTTATCGTCTATGTTATAAAGTTTTTAATATTATAGTAGCTAGGAAATAGGGGATAACAAGGAGTAAGATTGGGATTTAACTATTCCAGGCAAGTGAGGCAAACTGCCCCGTTTATAATGGGGCTCAGAGACCATCGCTTGGAGCATACGGTTCATTAAAAGGGACAGTGGTAGAAGAAGGGTCATTAACAGTGGCAAAGGTTGTTATAACTTTTATTACATCTTTGTTTCCACACCCGGGACAACTTATATCAGCATCACTGGCAGCTATACTCATAAGAAGCTCAAACCTATTACTACAGCTAATGCACTCATACTCATATATAGGCATTTAAATAACCCTTTCGTATCTGGTGTTTATTGTATTATAGACATAGAAACGAGATTATTCAAGGTAAAGATACCTTTATATTGAGGCATATAAATCAATGCGACATATAATAAGGAATGTCTCTTTTATCAATAAGTTACGGTAAATGTGCAACCACCAGTGAACTAACCAATAAGCGAAGCGGAAGATAGGGTGCTTAATATATGCGAACGGATTGTCTTTATGATTACCGGAGAGCTGGAGGATATCGGGGTATCAAACTACTAGTTATTTAAACCGGGAATTACCTCCCATTACTTTGCCGCCAAGAAGGATATCGACGGACTGGAGGCCGCTGTTCATGGCGCCGAACACACCGTGGGCGAATTTCGGCAGCAGCAGGCCGCGTATCGGCGTCAATACCGAGAGCCGGTTGGCGCCGAAGTTATCGGGTACTGCTGCCATGTCGTAGATGGAACCGGTCGGCGAGCCGGAATATCTGGCAAAGGTGGCGGGAGTAGAGATATCCCTGACTACGATATGTTGCCTTAAATCTGGAATGAGGTATTTCTCAACGATGCCGATTAAAAGGTCGGCCACCCTTTCCTTTTCCTGGATATAACGCTCCCTGTCCGTATTCCTGAGATGAGTCCATTTGCCAGCCGGTATAA